>NZ_MJWZ01000007.1:0-96132 GCF_001762535.1 Campylobacter sp. BCW_6889
TTTAAGATTAAAATTTATACTTAAGTCCTACTTGACCACTTAAGTAAGTTTCATTTTTATTATCTACTTTACCTGCTAGTATTTGTTTAGCACCAAAGCCAAGATTTATACTGAGTTGATTTGTAAAATCTACATTACCCCCTACGATAATTTGTCCGTATGTTTTTTTCTTGTTGTTAGCTTCTACGCTAGTAAAGAAAGCATTATTTACAGCTAGGTTAGCTGTGTAATCATCACCACTATTGATAACAAATTGTTCTATTTTTGGAGTTACAAAAATATAAGAGTTTTCATTCATATATTTTCTAAATTCAGCACCCATTTCAACACTTACAGAATTGTTTTTCATAGAATCAATATCTTTAGCAATAGCACCATTTTCTGTATGAGATGGAGTATAACTAAAATAATAATTTATCCCTGCAAAAGGTTTAATAAATAAAGTATTATCACTAAAGTCAAACACACGACCTACATTAGCACTAAATCCTAAGAATTTGCTTGTATAATCTGAGTTATATGCACCATCTGTTTGAATATTGTCTTGTTTAGTTGGAGAAACTTGAGCATAAGCTTTAAGATTAAGTTCCCATTGTGGAGCTATATTGATAGTAGAATACATACCTAATTGGAAGTTATCGCTTTTTTGTTCTAAATTATTGTCTTTGATTTTAGCATTTGCATAAGTAAAATAAGCACCCCATAAAACATTATCATTAGCTTGTTTATCTACCCCTACGGTAGCACCATACATTGCACCACTATCTCCATCGATAATGTTAGCACCACCAAAAGCATTAGCCCAAATACTATTGGTATATTCATTTACATAGCTTGGTCTCATATCACTATCTAAAGCAGCAAATTTAAGGCCATTCATTTTAGAAGCATAAGTTCCAAAAGGATTGTTTAGCATTGCTACACGAGAACCTATAGAAACATCATTAGAAATATTCATAGTGGTATTTACTGCACTAGAAGCTGAATTGAGATTGGATACAGATTTACCTGTATTGTCTGTGTCTTTTTTGATTTGTAGGGCTAGTTTTACACCTTCTCTACTTGCTAAATCTGCTCCTATACTTCCTAATTGTTCTGTGATAGAACGAAGTGCTAGGATAGAAGCTTTATCATTAGCACTAAGATTTAAATTTAAGTTTTTATTTACTAAATCAACGTATTTTTCATCATCGATTTTACCGCCGTTTTGCATAGCTTCTTGTTGAAGTTTTTCAAGCTCTTCTTTTTGTTTTTCAAGGGCTTCTTTAACTTTTGTCCATTCTTCTTCTTGACTAGGATCAAATTCATTTTTAAGCAATTTATCTATAGCATCTATATCTACTGTGATTTGATTAGTTAAATTTTTAGCCGCTGCAGTAGCACCTCCATTGATCACTAAGCATTTATTGCCACCGCAGTTTTGAACGTTAAGTTTATAATCTACTAAGCCTTTTATTCCATCGCCATATTTCTCTTCATCGCTAATATCTATAACAGCTCCTGTTTCTAATTCATCTTTGCCATGAAGATCAGTTGAAACATAATCATTTAAAATTTTACAAGTAATGCACCTGCATTGTTCTTTGCTTTTAAGATATCTTCATTGAAATTTTAGCTTGACCATCACTACATTATTTGCTTCTAAGTCTGTATAAGAGCGTTTGATAAGTCCAAAATTTGAATTTGTAAGATTTGCAGTTCCATTTACCTTAACAAAATTTCCATAAGTAGCAAAAAGAGTTTCATTAGCGGTAAAATTTCCATTTATAGTTAAGCTATCATTAGCACTTTTTCCTTCTGTTCCATTATAAAGAATTATACCTGAGCTTTTTTTCATCCTCGGTAATGGCTTCACCTCCTAAGCTAGTCATAGTTAAATCTCCATTAATCACCGAAGGCGCAAAAGCTTGTAAAATTATATCTGTTGTTTTAACCTCTTTAGCAGTAGCATTTAAATTTGTTACATAAGCAGGATGGTCGCCATTATTGTGTTTAAAGCTTAAAGTATTGTTTTTACCGATATCAATGTTCAATCGATAATCAGCACTATCAGAGCCATCGCTTGGTAAATCTCCAATGCCCATTTTAATACTTAAATCTTGCCCTTTGTAATTATCAGGATTTTTGAGATTGATATCCTTACCATTTTCTTCAAAATAATTTCCTATATCTGAAGACTCTGTAAGATTGATTTCTTGTGCAAAAGCACCTGAATAAAGCAAAGTTGCTGCACCTAAGCTTAGCAATATCTTGCTCGAAGCATTTTTCTTCATAAGTTTCTCCTTCAATAAATTTAAACTGAAGGAAAAATTATACCCCCCCCCTTTTTTTTTTTAAATAAGCTTAAAAATAAAACTATAAATTTTTAATGAAAAATTATAAAACTTAATATATCAAAGTTTTAAGGGTAATAAATCGATCTTAACTTCATATAAAAAATTCTAAAAATTTGAAATAAACTTATGATTTACTTAAAATTAGCATGATGGTGGAAGCGAGGGGAATCGAACCCCTGTCCAAAAATAATCCCACAAAGACCTCTACATGCTTAGCAAAGATGACTACTTCACCCTACTTCGCTCATCTTCCAAAACTCAAAAGCAAGGCTAAGACTTTATTTCACCTCAACGCTTGTCAAACGCAAGGCTACACTATCAAAAATGACCGAAAATTAAGCTAGATAGTATGACTTAAATTTCAGGCTCGACTGAACTTACGCAGCTTTAGCGTAAGCAGGAGCGAATTTAACGTTGTTTGCGTTTAATTTTATTTGGGCTTTTTACGCTTTGCCCAAAGCGACATGCCATCTAAGCAGACTTACTCCTGTCGAAGCCAAGTCGCTCCCTTATTTAGAAATAATATTTGGAACATTAACAATTAAAGGATTAAAAACCGCTAAAACAGAATCATCATTTTCATATGAACGACAATATTTTTCAAACTGATCACTCATCAAAAGCATCCAATCCGTAAATTCATCACTAGCAGGCCCGTTAAAGCGATTTGCTTGTGCCATCATCTCTTCGCAAAATACGCAAAAATCAGTCACTTCTTCAAGATTTAAGCGTCTTGCTGCCCAAGCGGTATTGTGTGCTAAAGTTTCAAGCTCTTTTATAGCTTCTTTATAACGCACACTATCGCTTCCAAGCTTGATGATTAAAGGTTCAAACCTATCGCACATGGTTCTAAAAAATTGTAAAAATTTTTCTATATCGTCAATTTCATAATCTAATTCTAATTTTGTTAAAATTCCCATTTTTAAACCACAATCATTAAAGTTTAATGTAAATTCTAGCAAATTTTAGCTAAAATCTTATTTTAATTTTTCCAAAATATAAGCAAAGATATGGATAGAATAGTAGAAATAGAAAAATACTCCTTTGATGAAACTTACGAAACTTCGTTGCGTCCTTCAAATTTTGATGGTTATATAGGTCAAGAAAGCATTAAAAAAAATTTAAATGTCTTTATAGCTGCAGCTAAAAAACGCAATGAATGTTTAGATCATATACTTTTTAGCGGTCCTGCAGGACTTGGAAAAACAACACTAGCTAATATCATCTCCTATGAAATGGGTGCAAATATCAAAACAACCGCCGCTCCTATGATAGAAAAAAGCGGAGATTTAGCAGCCATTTTAACCAATCTTAGCGAAGGAGATATACTTTTTATCGATGAAATTCATCGCTTAAGCCCTGCTATCGAAGAAGTGCTTTACCCTGCAATGGAGGATTACCGCCTTGATATTATCATAGGTAGTGGTCCAGCTGCTCAAACCATAAAAATCGATTTGCCAAAATTTACTCTTATAGGGGCTACAACGCGTGCAGGTATGCTTAGCAATCCTTTGCGAGATCGTTTTGGTATGCAATTTAGATTAGAATTTTACAAAGATAGCGAACTTGCTCTCATCTTGCAAAAAGCAGCTTTAAAACTTAATAAAACTTGCGAAGAAAAAGCCGCACTTGAGATCGCTAAAAGAAGTCGTTCAACCCCAAGGATAGCCTTAAGGCTTTTAAAAAGAGTTAGGGATTTTGCCGATGTTAATGATGAAGAGATTATCACAGAAAAAAGAGCTAATGAAGCCTTAAATTCTTTAGGAGTGAATGAGCTTGGTTTTGATGCGATGGATTTAAGATATCTTGAACTTTTAACTGCTGCTAAACAAAAACCTATCGGACTTGCAAGCATTGCTGCAGCTTTAAGTGAAGATGAAAATACCATAGAAGATGTAATCGAGCCTTATTTATTAGCTAATGGCTATATAGAACGCACTGCAAAAGGGCGTATAGCAAGCACAAAAAGCTATAGTGCTTTAAAATTAAACTATGAAAAAACTTTATTTGAGGAGTAAATTTTGCAAAATGGAAAATTCTTTCTTATAAGCTTTATTTTAGTTATTTTATTTCTTTTGCTTTATCTTTTTAAAGGTTTTTTACTTGTGATTATCATAGCTAGTTTAATGGCGGTAGCTACCTCAAACATCAATGCGAAATTTTTAAATCTTACTAAAGGACATAAATTTTTAGCTTCCATTCTTACAACAGCTTGCATGGTTTTGCTTTTCTTTGCACCTTTTGTTTATGCTATGATAGAACTTGCCAAAGCTTTAAAGAATTTTGATATCAATTTAGTCACACAAACACTTGATTATGTCAAAAACTATCAATTTACCTTGCCTGAAAGCTTTAATTTTTTAGAACCTAAAATCAAAGAATTTTTAGCTTCTATAGATTTAAATAGCATTTCTAAACAAATTCTAAGCTATGCTTCAAGTTTTACAAAATCAGGAGCTAAATTTCTTATAGATATGGTTTTAATTTGTGTGTTTTATTTCTTTGCAAATCTATATGGAACAGAACTTGTTATCTATCTTAAATCCATCATTCCTATTGATAAAAAAGAACTCGATGATGTTTTAAGCGAAGTGGGTAATGTTATGGCTGTTGTGCTTTACTCTATGGTAATTGTAGCAATATTTCAAGGTGCACTTTTTGGTTTAATCACAATGTTTTATGGTTATGATGGAATTTTAATGGGAGTAATTTTTGCTGTAAGTTCTCTCATACCTGCTATAGGAGGAGCTTTAATTTATGTGCCTGTAAGTCTTTATGAATTTGCCTCAAACAATCTTAACTCAGCTCTTGCTATTTTTATTTATTCTGTAATTGTAATTTCTTTTATAGCAGATACTTTAATCAAACCTTTAATCATCAAATGGATCAACAAAAAACTTGTAAAAACCCCTACCAAAATCAACGAACTTTTAATTTTCTTGGCCATGATAGCAGGAATTTCAACCTTTGGTTTTTGGGGTATTATACTAGGTCCTGCGATTTTAACTTTTTTTGTATCAACTTTAAGAATGTATGTGATTTTAAAAGATAAGAATTTAATTTAACTTGCCTTAAAAAAGGCAAGTTTTATGTTCTAGGCTTTTGGGCCTATCATTTTAGTAGGATCAACAAATTTATTGAAATCTTCTTCGCTAACCAAACCAAGCTCCATTGCGCTTTCTTTTAAAGAAATACCTTTTTTATGAGCATTTTTGGCTACTTTAGCAGCGTTTTCATAACCTATGTGTGGATTTAGAGCGGTAACTAGCATTAAAGAATTATGAAGATTATGATCGATTTTTGCACGATTTGGTTCTATGCCTACAGCACAATGGATATTGAATGAATGCATAGAATCAGCCAACAAATCAAGACTTTGCAAGAAATTATAAATAATCACAGGCTTAAACACATTAAGTTCAAAATTTCCTTGACTTGCTGCAAATCCAATAGCTGCATCATTTCCCATCACTTGTACAGCAACCATAGTAACAGCTTCGCACTGGGTAGGATTTACCTTACCTGGCATAATCGAACTTCCTGGTTCATTTTCAGGAATGATAAGCTCACCAAGACCACATCTTGGACCCGAAGCTAACCATCTTATATCATTTGCAATTTTCATTAAATTTGCAGCCAAACCTTTCATAGCTCCATGAGTAAAATTGATCGCATCATGACTTGTTAAAGCATGAAATTTATTTGGACTTGAAACAAATTTCGTACCTATAAGTTGAGTTAGTTCTTCACTTACTTTTTGGCTTAATTCTGGATGCGCATTAAGCCCTGTTCCTACTGCGGTTCCTCCTATAGCAAGTTCTCTTAAAGTTGGTAAAGAAGCGATGATTTGCTCTTTTGAATGCAAAAGCATAGAAAGATATCCACTAAATTCTTGTGCTAGAGTAAGTGGCGTAGCATCTTGTAAATGCGTGCGTCCTATCTTGATAATACCATCAAATTCTTTTACTTTTTTTTCAAAAGTTGCAATAAGCTCATCAAGCGCAGGGATGAGCTTTTTCTCTACTTGCTCAACCGCAACAATACTCATAGCAGTTGGAAAAGTATCATTTGAACTTTGACTCATATTAACATGATCATTTGGATGTACAAGCTTTTCTTTTCGAAAATCTCCGCCCATGATTTCAGTGGCACGATTTGCAATAACTTCATTCATATTCATATTGCTTTGCGTACCTGAACCTGTTTGCCAAATCGCAAGTGGAAAATTATCATCAAATTTACCTGCGATAATCTCATCACAAGCTTGAACTATAGCATTTTTTTTAGCATCATCAAGTTTGCCAAGTTTGTTATTGACTAAAGCTAAAGATTTTTTAAGATTTGCAAAAGCATAGATTAAAACCTTTGGCATTTTCTCACAACCGATTTTGAAATTTTCAAAACTTCTTTCAGTTTGCGCTCCCCAATATTTGTCATTTGGGACCTTAACTTCACCCATGGTATCATGTTCAACTCTGTATTCCATAGTGTTTCCTTTCTAGAAATATTGTTAGAATTATTTAAGCAAAAATAAGCATAAAATTAGCTTATAATTTAAAATTTATTTATAATTTTTGAAGTATTTGAAAGTTATGTGCAGTTTCTTTAAACTGCACGGATTATTCGACTGTTACGCTTTTAGCCAAATTTCTTGGCATATCCACATCATTGCCAAGTCTTATAGAAATTTCCATTGCTAAAAGTTGAGTAATTACCATCATTTCAAAAAATTCACACATATAGTGATCTTGCTCATTGGTTTTTATAAAATCATCACTCAAATCAAATTCTAAAGGCGAAATGCTAAGCACTGTAGAATCCCTAGCTATAAGCTCTTCAACATTTGATTTTGTTTTTTCATAAAGCATATGCTTTGGCATTAAAGCTATAGTATAAAGTTTAGAATCAGCCAGAGCAATAGGGCCATGTTTCATCTCTCCTGCAGGATAACCCTCAGCGTGAAGATAAGATAATTCTTTAAGTTTTAAAGCTCCTTCTAAGGCCAAAGGATAAAACACATCTCTACCTATAAAGAAAAAGCCATGTCCATCTAAATAACGCTTGGATAAACGATGAATTTTTTCATGTAAAGCCTGTTTTACACTCACACAATTTGGAGTATGTAAAAGCGCTTTAATTTCAGCAGAAACATTTAAATTTCTTTTTTGTGCCATAAAAATAGCAAGCATCCAAAGTGTTAAAACCTGAGTGGCAAAAGCTTTAGTTGAAGCAACTCCTTTTTCTATGCCCGCACGAGTTAAAAGGCTTAGATGTGCTAAACGCACTATATTAGAATTATCCACATTACAAATTGCAAAAGTCTTAGCACCCTGCTCTTTTGCAATCTTTAAAGCCTCTAAAGTGTCTGCTGTTTCTCCACTTTGAGAAATAACGATAAATAAAGAATCTTTTTTTATAATTGCTTCACGGTATCGAAATTCACTTGCAATTTCTACTTTAGCTTTAACTTTAGCAATTCTTTCAAACAAATAAGCACTTGCCATTGCAGCATGATAGCTTGTTCCACAAGCACAAAGCGTGATTTCATCTACTTGACTTAAATCTTCATTGTTTAGCTCATCAAAAACGACTTCATCGCCTTGAATACGCCCCATTAAAACTTCACTCATCACGCGATTTTGTTCATAAATTTCTTTTTCCATAAAAAAGCGAAAGCCGTCTTTTTTTGCATAAGCCTTATCGCCTGAAAGCTTAGAAAAACAAAGTGATTTTAAAACATCATTTTCATAAACGACAAGCTCATCTTTACTCGCGTATCCCAAGCTTAAATCTTCAAGATACATCACCTCATCACAACTTCCTATCAAAGGTGCATCACCTGAAGAAAAATACCATTCTTTATTTGCATTTTTACCGATAATCAAAGGAGCAGCATTTTTTGCAAAATACACATGATGAGGATCTTTTTTTGTTACTAACAAAGTAGCAAAAGCACCGCGAAGTTCTTTGATGGTTTTTTGCCAAGCTTCAAAAACTCCCAAATTTCTTGCATAAAATTCAAAAAGCTGAACAATAACTTCAGTATCTGTTTGGCTTAAAAAACTCACGCCTTCTTTTTCAAGTTTATCTTTGATTTCTTTATAATTTTCTATAATACCATTGTGAATCACGCAAGAATACTGTCCCAAATGAGGATGTGCGTTGATTTCAGTAGGCTTACCATGAGTTGCCCATCTTGTATGACCTATAGCAAAACCATAACCTTGACTTTCAAAATCCGTGCATTTATTCGCCAAATTTTCAAGTTTTCCTACAGCTTTAAAAAAACTAAGCTCTCCTTCTTGCATCACTGCCATACCCGCACTATCATAGCCACGGTATTCTAATTCTTTAAGTCCATTTAGTATAATTTGTTTTTTTTCATTATTTCCTATATAGCCTACGATTCCACACATTTTTTTACTCACTTATTAATAAATTAACTAACTTTTGCTCGCTATGTTCTAATTTTTCATTCTTTTGAAAAATAAAAATATTACGCGTCCTTTGTCTTATGGTTTGAATTTTTGCTGCACATAAAACAAGTTCAAGTTCATTAAAAACATTCATCAAATACGCCATTAAACCTTGCTGATCTTTGGTATTAAGACCTAATTTGGCATACATTTTAGAATAGTTTAAGTCTAATTTTAACTCATCTTTTTTAATGACTGGCTTTTTAATTTTTTTCAAATTAAAACCAGAAAGATTTGAATTTAAAAGCTCGCAAAGTTTTAGTTTTTGCTCATCACTGATAATATTATCATATTCAAATCTTAAATAAATTTTATCATCAAAAAGTTCAAAAAAATTCATGAAAATAAGATTTAAATTTGTTAAAGAACTTAAAATAATGGCAATATTAAAATGAAGTGGTGCAACAATTTGCAAACTAAGATTTGTTTCATTACTAAACCAAAATTTAAAATCATTTTCTTTGGCTAATTTAGAAATCATAACAATATCTTCAAAAGTATTTTTTATAATAAAAAGATTTGATTTGATATGTATGATTTTATCTTGCAAAATTTCATCTTGCTCTAAAAAAATCTTACTTCTTTTAAGTGTTAATTCTTTTTTTACTCTTCTTGCGCTTTCTTCAAGTAGATTTTCATCTTCAAAACCTTGTTTTGCATTTTCTAAAAGTTTATCAAGAACTCTAAAATAAAAAGCATTGTAATTTAAAGCCTTAGCCTTTAGCCAAGTTAAAGTATATAAAAGCTCTAAATTTTCTAAATTTTCTAATTTAGAAACCAAACTACTTACAACAATAGGATTATATATATCTTCTTTTTCTACAAGATCTTTTAAGGCATTATTGTTTTTAAATATTTTAAGACCCCATTCTAAAATTTCATTCTTTAAATCAAATTTGGAGCAATACGCTCTATATATGCCTGCTAAAGAAATTTCATTTTCACTTTCTATAGCGCTTAAAAGTATCACAAGCTTTAAAATCATTTTTTCATCGGTTTTAAGTTTTTGGAGTATCTCAAGCTCATCTTCGTATTTTTCAAATTCACTTAACATAAGAAAAACTTGCTCATCAAAACTATAATTTCCTTCTTCATCACTTAAAAAACGAACTGTCCAAAAAGGCTTGCATAAATCTTTTAAAATTCCACTATCAAGCAAAAGTTTTAAAACACAAAAACTATGCCTTTTATAAAAAATTTTCTCAAAAAGTATTAAAGCTTTTTCTATATCTTTTTTACCGTATTTCAATCTTCTTAGGGCAAAAACCAAGTTAAGATCGAAAATAACCTCTTTATCTTCAAGTTTTAATAAGTATTCTAAAACTTCTATAAGAGTTTTAAATTTATACTCTTGTTTAGGGGTATGATTTAATCCATCTTGAATTTGCTTTGCTAGAAAGTGTGTATAAAAACCTATAGTATGCATACTTTGCAAAGCCTTTTGAACCAACAACTCATTTGCTCCAAAATGTTTTTTAGCTTTTTTATACATTAATTCACTCAAGTCATGAACATTAATAAGTAAAAACTCATCCTCATCTTTAGCACTTAATAAATTCATCGCTGATTTTAAAGAAAGTAAAAAGTCTCCAGCTAAACGTAACTCGCTTAAATTTTTTTCATCTATAAAATTTAAAGCATAATTTTTTGGAGAAGTCTTAAAAAGAACAAGCAAACCCTCTAAGGATCTTAAATGATTTAATCCGCCAAAATCTTTTAAGATATTAAATTCTTGCTTTATAAATGGAATATCAAATTCTTTAAAATTTTCTAGCAAAAGCTTGGCAAAATCATTTTTATTTTCTTTTAAAATACTCTCAAATTTTGTCTTAATCCCTTTAAATAAAATCCTAGAACCACATATGAAACGAGCTTGTATTATAGAAGTCTTAAGCTCATTGCTAGCATTATAAAGTCCATTAAATTCTAAGACAACCGAATTAATTTGCAAATGCGCATCATTTAAAATTTCGATAAAAGCCTTAATCATAGGTTTTAAATGAAAAGCCTTAATATCTTTATAAACAAAAATCAAAGAAATACTTTCATTAAAACAAAGACTATTGTTTGCATATGCTTTGCTTGCTAAAACACAAAAAGGGATATTATCACTTGGAGGTGAAAAATCATCAAAATAATCTTTAAGAACTATATCATAAGCTTTTTTTATGAAATTATCCATATTTTTAGAATGATATAAGCTAAACGCCCCTTGCTTAAGAAAAAATTTTCTACAACTTTGGGTATAGGAACTAAGATTTTTTTTAAAAATTTCTAATTCTTTATTTAACAAAATTTCCACTCTCTTTAAATTTTAATATTTTAATAATAATCTTAACAAAAATATCTTTTATTTTGGCTTTTTCTATAAACTCTTTTTCAGTAAGCAGAAATTATAATGCTTTATTTAAAAACAGCAAAAGAGTAAAATTAAAATGAAAAATTTAATTACCAAACTAGAAAATGAAGAAAGATTAAACCAAGAAGAAGCCAATGCACTTTGGGATTTAGATCTTTTTACCCTAGGCAAATACGCTCACAAAAAACGCACCAAACTTCATGGAAAAAAAGTTTATTTTAATATTAATCGCCATATCAATCCAACCAATATCTGTGCAGATACCTGTAAATTTTGCGCCTTTTCAGCACACCGAAAAAATCCTAATCCTTATTTGATGACTCATGAAGAAATCATGAAAATTGTTGATGAAACCGTAAAACGAGAAACCAAAGAAGTGCATATCGTTTCAGCCCACAACAAAGATACAACTTGGCAATGGTACTTAGGAATTTTTAAAATGATAAAAGAAAAATATCCCAATCTTCATGTGAAAGCTATGACTGCTGCCGAGATTGATTTTTTACATCGTCGTTTTAAAATGAGCTATGAAGAAGTGATAGAAAAAATGCTTGAATACGGCGTTGATTCCATGCCAGGCGGTGGAGCTGAAATTTTTGATGAAGAAGTGCGTAAGAAAATTTGTCATGGAAAAGTTAGCAGTGAAAATTGGCTTAAAATTCATAAACTTTGGCATGAAAAAGGCAAACAAAGTAATGCTACCATGCTTTTTGGGCATATAGAAGAAAGACATCACAGGATCGATCATATGTTAAGACTGCGTGATCTTCAAGATCAAACCGGTGGATTTAATGCTTTTATCCCTCTAGTTTGGCAAAGGGATAATAGCTTTATACAAACTGATAAAATCATGGATAGTGAAGAAATTTTAAAAACCATTGCCATTGCTCGTTTAGTGCTTGATAATATTAAAAATATCAAAGCTTACTGGGCAACAATGACTTTAAATTTAGCCATGGTAGCACAAGAATTTGGAGCTAATGATTTAGACGGTACCATAGAAAAAGAAAGCATACAAAGTGCAGGTGGTGCAAAGTCCGCCAAAGGCACAAGTTTAAAAACTTTTATCGATATGATAAAAACTTCAAATCTTATTCCTGTAGAACGCGATAGTTTATACAACGATCTAAAAACCTACTAAGGAGAAAAAATGGACTTCTTTAAACTCAAAGAAAACAATACGAGTTTTAAAACTGAAGTTATAGCAGGGCTTACTACTTTTTTGGCTATGGTTTATATTATCCCTGTAAATTCTAGCATAGTAGGAAATACAGGAATGCCCATAGAAGCTTTAATCACCGCAACAGCTTTAATCACCATAGTTGCAAGTGCTTTTAATGCTTTTTTTGCCAATACTCCTGTAGCTATGAGTGTTGGAATGGGTTTAAATGCTTATTTTACCTTTGCGGTTTGTTTAGGTCAAAACATAGCTTGGCAAAGTGCCTTAGGAGCTGTTTTTATTTCAAGTATTATTTTTCTCATACTTTCCTTTACGCATTTTCGCCTTTGGGTAATCCGCAATATCCCAAAAGATTTACGTCTTGCAATTTGTGCCGGTATAGGTTGTTTTATTGCATTTTTAGGCTTAAGTCAAATGGGTGTGATAATGCATAATAAAGATACTTTAGTCAGCATAGGAAATTTCAAAATCCCCCATGTGTTTTTTGGAATTTTTACTCTAGCTTTAATCATCTTTTTTTGGGCTATAAAACTTCGCGGAGCTTTTATTTTGGGGGTATTAGCAAGCTCTATTATCGCTTGGATTTTTCATTTAGATAATGCAAGTTTTCCTGTGCAAATCTTTTCTTTGCCAAATTTTAGCATGGAAAATGGTTTAGGAGCCATCTTTTTACAACTTGATATCAAAAGTGCCTTAAATATTACTATGATACCTATAATTCTTACTTTTTTTATCACTCAACTTTTTGATAGTATAGGAACTATCACAGGTGTGGGTGAAAGAGGAAAGATTTTTAATGATCCCAAAAATGGAGAAAAAAAACTAAGCAAAACCTTAATGGCAGATGCAACAGGATCAGCCTTAGGAGCTATGACAGGTACTTCTACAGTTACTGCTTTTGTAGAAAGCACTACAGGGGTTGAAAGCGGAGGAAGAACGGGGCTTGCAGCTTTAGTTGTAGCTATTTGTTTTGCTTTTACACTTTTTTTACTGCCACTTTTTAAAGCCATTCCTGCAAACGCAATATACCCCGTACTTGTAATGGTTGGAATTTTAATGTTTATGGAAGTTAAAAATATAGATTTTAAAGATAGTGCTATAGCTGTAGCAAGCTTTTTTACTATTATCATGATGCCTTTTACTTACTCCATTACCACAGGTTTTGCTTTTGGTTTTCTTTCTTATTTGCTTGTAAGAATTTTTAAACGCGAATGGGATAAAATCAATCTTGGCATTATAGTTTTAAGTTTATTATCTTTGGGTAATTTTTTACTTATGGCACTACAATAAATTAAGGATATATAATGATATTTTACTCCTATGAAGAATTTAAAGAAGATGTAAAAATTCTTGCTAAAGAAATTAAAAAAGATTTTAACCCCGATGCACTTTTAGCTATAGCAAGAGGAGGGATGAGTTTAGGACACTCTTTAGCAGTGGCTTTAAAAACACGTCAGCTTTTTGCTTTAAACTCAATTCATTACAATAATACAAAAAAACTTGATACTATTGAAATTTTTAACATTCCTGATTTAAGCAAGCACAAAAAAATTCTACTCATTGATGATATAGTAGATAGTGGAGAAAGTTTAGCAGAAATAAAAAAAGTTTTGCTTGAAAAATTTCCTCATATAGAACTTAAAATTGCAACCATTTTTTATAAAAAAACTGCTCTTTTGGAGCCTGATTTTAAAGTAAAAGAGGCTACTGAATGGGTGGATTTTTACTGGGATATAAATCTTGATTAAAAATTTGCTATAATTTTACTTTTAAAATTTTTAGGAGTTTTTGCTTGAGAATAAAATTTATATCTTGTATTTTAATTTTTTTTACTATTTTTGCTTTTGCTAAAGAACAAAATTTAGATGATTTTGAACAAGAATACCAAAACTATCAAGTAAACGATCCGCTTTCAGGATATAACAAAGCTATGACAAGTTTTAATGTGGCTTTGTATGATTATGGTTTGCGTCCCGTTCTTAAGGGCTATAACGCTATCACTCCTGAATTTATAAGATTAGGGGCAAGAAATTTCTTTGATAATTTACTTGCTCCTTTGCGTTTTGTAGGCAATGTTTTGCAGTTTAAATTTGAAGAAGCGGGAGAAGAATTTAAAAGATTTGCTGCCAATACCATTATGGGCTTTGGTGGACTTATGGATGTGGCATCAAAAATGGGTCTTAAAAAACATCCCGCGGACTTAGGAACCGTTTTGGCTCACTGGGGTGTAGGAAGCGGTTTTCATATTGTCTTACCTATACTCGGCCCTAGTAATCTTAGAGATACTCTTGCTTTACCTGCAACTTGGTATGCAAGTTTTACCGCTTACATTGATCCTACTTGGGCAAGTATAGCTATAAGTGCTTATGGATTTGGTAATGAACTTAGTTTTAGACTTGATGAAATTGATGAAATTTATCACAACACGCCTAATTTATATCCATTCTTGCGTGATGCTTACGAGCAAAGACGCAATGAACTTAGCAAATAAAGGAAAATAATGAAAAAAATATTTTTAATCTTGGCTTTATTTTTTAATGCTTTTGCCTTACAACTAGATGAAATTTCTAGTACTATGCAAAAAAACATTGATGCAAGCTTAAAACTTTTACAAGATAGCAAAGAAGACAAAAAACAAGCTGCTGATGGAATTTTTAAACTTTTTGATAGCATAATAGATTATAAACTCATGGCAAAACTCAGTCTTTCGAAAAATTATTCTAAATTAACCCCAAAAGAACAAGAAAAATTTACCACAGCCTTTGAAACAAGTCTTAAAAAAAGTTTTACCGATAAACTCAGTCTTTATAAAGATCAGATTTTAAAGGTCAAAAATGGTGAGTTAAAAAATGAAAAACGCTATTTTTTAACCACTTCTATGATAGTAGATGGGGAAGAAAAAAATATCATTTTCAAATTTTACAATGATAATAACAACTGGCTTATTTATGATGTAGATGTTTTAGGTGTGAGTATAGTACAAACTTATAGATCACAATTTGGAGATATTTTAGCCAACCAAGGCTTTGATGCCCTACTTCAAAAACTTGAAAGTATTGTCATAGAATAATGTTTGCAAAGCTTTTAAAGTTTTTTATTTCTCGTCCAAAAAGTACTTTTTTTGGAACCTTGTTTATATGCCTGTTTTTAAGCTTTTTTGCTTTTAAGCTTAGTGTAGATGCAAGTGCTGAAAGTTTACTTTTAGAAGATGATGCAGATTTAAAAACTTTTAGAGAAATTTCAAAACATTATAAAAGTGATAATTTTTTACTTTTAGCCTTCAAACCCTATGATGAAAAACCTTTTTCAAATGAAAATTTAGCCAAATTAAAAAAACTTCATGAAGAATTAGAAAAAGCCCCTTTAGTAGAACGCGTTTTTAGTATCATCAATGCCCCTTTGCTTCAAAGTTCGCAAAATACGGATTTAAAAGAACTTTTAAAAAATATCCCAAACATAGAAAGCCAAGATATAAACCGCACAAAAGCCCGAAATGAAATTTTAAATAGTCCCTTTTATAAAAATAATATCATCTCAAAAGATGGAAAAGTAACAGGGCTTATTATTTACTTAAAGCCTGATACAGTTTATAATAATCTTATAGAAAAACGCGATCTTGCTACCGATGAAAAAGAAAAAGATCAAATTCGTCTTGCTATAAAAAAACATCAAGACAAGCAAAAAGTTATCACGAAACAAAGTCTAGATACTATTAAAAGCATAGTTCGAAATTATGAAAAAAATAAAGATACGCTCTACCTTGGTGGCGTAAGCATGATCGCTGATGATATGATAGCTTATATAAAATCTGATCTTGTGCTCTATGGTGTTTCTCTTGTATTTTTACTAGGACTTGCACTTTATTATTTTTTCCGTTCATGGCGCTTTGTTTTTTTACCTCTTTTTATTTGTTTTATAAGCTTAAGTGCAGCTAGTGGAGTTTTTGCACTTTTAAATTTTCAAATCACAGTTATTTCATCAAATTATGTTGCTTTGGTTTTAATTATCACCTTAAGTGTAGTTGTTCATTTGATCACGCATTTTATCGAAAGTACCCAAAATCATCCCAAAGCTAAAGTTGAGCGCATAGTGCTTGAAACCTTACTAGCCAAAGCAAATCCTAGCCTTTATGCCATTGTTACAACGATGATAGGATTTTTTTCTTTAATGCTTTCAAATATCGAACCTATCATAAAACTTGGTATTATGATGAGTATAGGTATAGGTTTAGCTCTTATCTTTAGTTATTTATTTTTAGCAAGTATCTTGGTTCTTTTAAAACCAAAAAATTATCATAAAAAAGAGTTTAAATTTAATCTTTTAGCCTTTTGTGCTAAAACCGCTCTTGATCCTAAAAAGCGTCACATGATTTATGGAATTTCAGTTCTTGCTATAATCTTAGCTTTAATAGGCATTTCAAAACTCAGAGTTGAAAATTCTTTTGTCAATTATTTCAAAGATGGCAGTGAAATCAAAAAAGGACTTTTGGTTATTGATAAAAATCTAGGTGGAACCTTGCCTTTAGAAGTCATCATTCGTTTTCCAAATAATAAAAACGATCAAAATACAAGCAATACTCTTGATAGTTTTGAAAGCGAATTTGAAAATTTAGCCACACAAGAAACTTATTGGTTTGACTCTAAAAAAACACGCATTGCAAAAAAAGTTCATGAATTTTTAGAAAACAAAGAATTTGTAGGCTCGGTTTTAAGTCTTAATAGTCTTTTAACCCTAGGGAAAAATATCAACGATGGAAAAGAGTTAGATGATTTTGCTCTTGCATTTTTAAATGAGAATTTACCTGCTAAATTTAAACAAGACTTGCTTTCACCTTTTGTAAGTATAGAGAATAACGAGTTAAGATTTAGTATGCGTATTGTTGATTCTGATCCGAATTTAAGACGTAATAAGTTTTTAATAGATCTTAAAAAACAGCTTAACGAGCTTGTAAAAAACGATGGAGTAGAAGTTCAAATCACAGGCATAATGGTGCTTTATAATAATATGCTCCAAAGTCTTTTTTCATCGCAATTTGATACTCTTATATTTGTAATTTTAGCTATTTTTATACTTTTTATCATTGTTTTTAGAGATTTAAAATTTTCAGTTGCGGCTATATTCGTAAATGTTATTCCTTTAAGTGTAGTTTTTGCTCTTATGGGACTTTTAGGTATTCCTTTGGATATGATGAGTATTACTATAGCTGCTATTGCTATAGGTATAGGCGTTGATGATGCTATACATTATATTTATCGTTTTAGAGAAGAAATTAAAAACAAAAGCCTAGAAGAAGCCATTATGATTTCTCACCTTAGTATAGGTTCGGCACTTTATTATACCACAATTAGCATAGTTTTAGGTTTTAGTGTTATGATGAGTAGTAATTTCATTCCAACGATTTATTTTGGAATTTTAACCGTTTTTGTAATGATTTTGCTTTTAAGTGGAAGTTTGTTCTTATTACCAAGCTTTTTAATCACTATTTATTCTAAGAAAACCAAGTTTCCAAACCAACATAAAGAGCATATATTAAAACAATAATAGCTATATATTTTAAAAAAATTTTCATTTTTATCCTTTATTTAAAATCTTTAAAATGATTTTTGCAAGCTCTAAAGCTTTAAAACGATGAGAGATATTATTCTTCTCATCCACACTAAGCTGGGCTAAGGTTTTATCAAAACCCTTTGGAATAAAAAGGCTATCATAACCAAAACCATTTTCACCTTTTTCTGTATCTATTACTTTTCCATGCATGGTTCCATGCGTACTAAATTCCCCCATCAAACCTACCATAGCAATAGCAGCAACATAATGCGCCTTACTTTGTTTAAAACCTTTTTTTATCATTTCATTGACAAGTTTATCACGGTTACTTTTATCATCGCCCTTACCGCTAAATCGAGCAGAATAAATTCCTGGATTTCCTTCTAAAACATCTACACAAATGCCACTATCATCACTTAAAGCGATAAAATCTTTTTTTTGTTTTTCATCTAAAGCATTAAAAACTGCTCTTGCTTTAATCAAAGCATTTTCTTTAAAAGTTTTTCCATTTTCTTCAATCTCAAAAGGCGTTAAAACTTCATCAAAAGCATAAATTTCAAAATCTTTTAAAATTTCTTTAAGTTCTAAAACCTTATGCATATTGCTCGTAGCTAGGATAATCTTCATAACAAAAGCTCCAAAATAATATCAAAAACAAAAATATGATTTTATAAAATTTATCCTTGTGCGTAGCTTTTAAATATCAAATGATAAAACGATGTTAATCAATGCTTAATCCATTTCATAGTAAAATTATCCTAATTTAAATTTCAAATTTAATAGGAAATTGATAATGCTAAATAATGTCTTACCCTTATCTTTCATAGTTGGAACAAGATTTTTTGGGCTTTTTATAGTTTTGCCAGTTTTAAGTCTTTATGCTTTAAAACTTGAAGGCGCTAATGAATTTTTAGTGGGACTTTTAGTTGGTGTTTATGCCTTAACCCAAATGATTTTACAAATGCCTTTTGGAATTTTAAGTGATAAAATTGGTCGTAAAAAAACCATGCTCATTGGACTGATTATTTTTATAATAGGCTCTTTAATCTGCTCTTTTTCAGAAAATATCTACATCATGCTTTTAGGAAGAATGCTCCAAGGTGCAGGAGCTATTGGAGCAGTAGCTACGGCAATGATAAGTGATTTTATCACAGAAGAAAATCGTGGTAAAGCCATGGCGGTAATGGGTTCTTTTATAGGACTTAGTTTCGCAGCTTCTATGGTGATCTCTCCTTTAATGAGTGCAAAATGGGGTTTATCTAGCCTTTTTGATCTTAGTGCGGCTTTGTCTCTTTTATGTATAATTTTGCTTTATACCGTTGTACCTAAAGAAAATAAAATCACTCATGAAAATGAAAAAACTCCTTTTTTTCATCTTATTAAACAAAAAAATTTAGCCCTTATGAATCTTACTAATTTCATGCAAAAAATGCTTATGAGTATAGCATTTTTAAGTATTCCTATTATCCTAGTAAAACATTTAGGCTTTGCTTCTGATAAACTTTGGATTGTTTATAGCGCTTCTATGATAGCAGGTTTTATCGCTATGGGCTTTGCTGGAAGTTTAGGCGAAAAAAGAGGTTTAGCTAAACAAATTTTACTCTTAGGAATTGTTTTTTTCATACTTTCTTATCTTTTTTTTACTTTTAGTAATTCTATAGATTTTTTTATCATAGCGGTTGTGATTTTTTTTATAGGTTTTAATTTACACGAACCTATTATGCAAAGTTGCGCATCAAAATTTTGTAAAGTTCATGAAAAAGGTGCAGCATTAGGGTTGTTTAATGCTTTTGGATATGGTGGAAGTTTTATAGGTGGTATTATCGGAGGGATATTTTTACATCTAGATGCCTTAAATCTTTTGGCTATTATTTTAGTGGTTTTAGCTCTAATTTGGCTTGTGGCATTATTTTTCTTAAAAAATCCAGCTGATTTTAAAAACCTTTATCTACCTTTAGAAACACCTTTAAATTTCAGTACTTTTAGCGAAAATTTAGGAGTTGTAGATATTTATAAAAACTCTAAAAATCTTGTTGTTAAATTTGATAGCAAACTTACAAATAAAGAAGAATTAGAAGGCAAAATTAAGATCTAAATCTAATTTTGCCCCGCAAAACCCATTGCTTTTATCATCACTTTTGCCTTGCAATCTGCACAACAATAAAGTGTTTTGATTTTATTCTCATCATTACCAAATTTAGGTTTCATTAAATTGGCTATTTTTTCTACAGCTTTTTTGGTGGCAAATTCTTTACCACATTCTATACAGGCAAAAAGCTCATCTTTTGCCATGGTTTGATATTCAAAATAAGAAGCTCTAAACTCCATTCCACTACGAAGTAATTTTAAAGTATCTTTTTCAGCACAACTTAACTCACAATACCCACAAGTCGTGCAAAGAGAAGCATTAAATTTCAAAGCATTTTCTTGTTTGTCAGCGATTAAAGCTCCTACATTACAGGCACCCACACAAGAAAGACAAAGCGTACAGGTGTTAGGATTAATTTCTATCTTACCATAACGCAACCATTCGCCACTTTCTATACCGCCAAAATCTTCATTTTTTATCATTTCTTGCATTCTTTTGGCAAAATTTTCTCTTGTAGTTAAGGTGTTGTTATGAAAATCATATTTTAAATCTTGTATGAATTCTTGCTCTTTTAAAACATTTTGCAATTCTTTTTCATCTTTGGCAACAAAAATAGCTTTTTTTTGAAATTTTCTCTCAAAAAAAGTATTTAAAAGTACAATAGCCTCATTGCTACCACGAGATACAAAGTCCGTATAAAAAACCAAATTTGCTCCACTATTTTGCAAAAGTGTTAAAAAATGCATAGAAGAAAGCCACTTTTCACCCTCTATCATAAAGGGTAAAACATCTTTTGGTAAAGCAAGATTTAAATTTTCTAAAGACATTTTTTTAGGAATGATTAAAATTTTTTTATCTTTATAAAACTCACAAAGGGTAAAAAAACTTTCTCTTGGCATGGGAGCATAATCAAGTGATCCACTAGGACATACACTAATACATCCTCCACAACCCAAACAATCCACTTGAGAAAATTCTAAATGCTTTTTTTCATCATCTTTTAAAATCGCCACAGTAGGACAAATTTCAGCACATTTTGCACAATGCTCACTGCGTCTTTCGTGGTATTGACACACGCTAGCATTATAGCTAATATAAGTTTTATAATGATATTTTGGACTTTTGCTTTGCAAAAACTCTAACAATACTTCAAGATTTTCAAAATTTAAAAGATTATAACATCCACTTTGTCTTGTAAAATCTTTACGCACAACGCTTAAATCCTCAGCTTTAAAAAGTAAAAAATCAAAATCTATTTCCACTTCTTCGCCTTGATTTTTAACCACAGTACAAAGTTCCCCTACACTTCCAAAAACAGCTAAAATTTCTGCACTGCTTAAAGCAATAACCTTAAATCCATGTTCTTTTAAAAACTCTACGGTTTGAGTATCGCTATCTACTAAAATCAAACGATTTTTCACTTCTTTGCTTTGTTCCAAATCAAGCCCTAAGTCATAAACGCTAGCTCTTGCTTCATAAAGCGTTAAAACATTTTTACTTTGCTCTAAAATTTCATCTTGAGAATTTTTAAGATAAAAATTAATCTCAGGGGCATAAATTTGTGCTTTTTGATTTTTATCATTGCAAACTAATGCTTCTTTATCATTTGCCTGATCTAAAATTTCAATAGCATCAGGCAAAGGGATTAAAACATCATTTTTTATATAAACAAAATCTTGCATCATCTTCCTTAATCTCTTTAAAACATCATTTTATAAATTCTATGTTAAAATAACCAAATATTTTCTTAAGGCTTAAGATGAACAAATTTAGAACTTTTCCACAAATTAACACTCTTATTGAAGATGAGAGCTTAAAATCCTATCCTTTTTATATCAAAGCATTTTTTTGTAAAAAAGTTGTCGCAAAACTAAAAGAAAATTTTTCCCAAGATGAAATTTCTAAAAATAAACTACTTTTAGAAATCAAAAAAGAAATCAAAACTTTTTACCGTAAAGACTTACAAAGTGTGATTAATGCAAGCGGAGTCGTTATACACACAAACCTTGGCAGAAGTGTAATCCATGAAGAACTTTATGAAGCGTGTAAAGATATCATTTGTAATTATTCTAATGTAGAGTTTGATTTAGAAAATGGAAAAAGAGGCTCTCGCTATGCTTTGGTGCTAGAAAAACTTAAAATGCTTTTTGAATGCGAAGATGCTTTAGTGGTCAATAACAACGCTGCGGCAGTTTTTTTAGTACTTAATTCTCTTTGTTACAATAAAGAAATCATAAGCTCAAGAGGAGAACTTGTAGAAATTGGTGGCAGTTTTCGCGTGCCTGAAGTAATAAAAGCTGCAGGTGTAAAGCTTTGCGAAGTTGGAACTAGCAACAAAACACACTTAAAAGACTATGAACAAGCTATCAGTGAAAATACCGCTCTAATTTTAAAAACCCACAAGTCTAATTTCGCTCTTATGGGTTTTCACAGTGAAGTAAATATAAAAGATCTACATGAACTAGCAAAAGAAAAAGGACTTTTGAGTTATTATGATCTAGGTTCTGGCTGGTGTGAAAATTTAAATGAAAAACTGATTAAAAATGAACCTAAAATCAAAAAACTCGTGCAAGAATGTGATATTTTAAGTTTTAGTGGAGATAAACTTTTTGGTAGTGTGCAAGCGGGCATTATACTTGGAAAAAAAGAACTCATAGAAAAGCTTAAACAAAATCAACTTTTAAGAATGCTAAGAGTAGATAAATTAACTCTATCTTTTTTAAACGAAAGCTTAAAAGCTTATTTGCAAAAAGATTATGAAAAAATTATTACCTTAAAACTTTTAAATGATGACTTATCCTTTATAGAAAAAAAAGCTTTAAGAGTGCAAAAAGAATTAATTTTTCAAACCCAGCTTAAAAAAAGCAAAAGTTTAGTAGGAGGAGGTTCTATGCCTGATAAAAGTTTAGATACTTATATACTGACTTTTCAAGGAGATGCTTTAAAACTACAAACTCGATTTAGAAAAGAAAATATCATAGGACGCATTGAAAATGATGAATTTGTTCTTGATTTTAGAACTATACGAGAAAATGAACTTCAAAAACTTATTCTTATAATCAATCAAATGGAAAACTTATGAAATCTGTTATTATAGGAACCGCAGGACATATTGATCATGGAAAAACTTCACTCATTAAAGCTTTAAATGGTTTTGAAGGCGATAGTTTAAAAGAAGAACAAGAAAGACAAATCACCATTAATTTAAGTTTTTCAAATCTTAAATTAAAAGATAAAAACATTTCTTTTATCGATGTTCCAGGACATAAAGATTTGGTTAAAACTATGGTAAGTGGAGCTTTTGGCTTTAGTGTTTGTTTATTTGTCGTAGATATTAACGAAGGTTTAAAAGAACAAAGTTTAGAACATTTAGAAATTTTAAAAATTCTTGATATTAAAAATATCATTTTAGTGCTTAGCAAATGTGATCTTTGTGAAAATATAGAGCAAAAAAGTGTAGAAATTTTAGAAGAGTTAAAAAATTTAGATTATCCCATTTTAAAAGTATTTCACACCAGTATAAAAAATAATCAAGGCATAGAAGAATTAAAAAATTATCTTTATACCATAGAAAACAAAGAAAACGATGAAGAACTGATTTTTCATTATTATATCGATAGAGTTTTTTCTCTAAAAGGCATAGGAACTGTCGTTACAGGCAGTCTTAATGAAGGAAGCATCACTTTAAATGAAAAAATCATCTGTTTAGACACTCAAAAAGAACTCATTGTTAAAAATATACAAAACCACGATACTAATTTAGAGCAAATCAAAGCTTGTAACCGTGTGGCTTTAAGTTTAAATTGTGATTATAAAGAGTTGAAAAAAGGTTATTTGCTAAGTAAAAAAGGTTATTTTAAAGCCTTTAAAGAATGCGATGCTTTAGTTAAAGCAAAAAATTTACAAAATAGCAAAATGATTTTTTGCGTGGGTTCAAGACAAATAGAATGCAAAATAAATATATTAAAAAAACTAGAAAATGATGAATTTTTTGTGCATTTTAGTTTTGATAAAAATGTATTTTTAAGTTTTGATGAGGCTTTTATTTTATTACAAAACAATCGCGTTATAGGCGGTGGTAAGGTTTTAAATCCTTTAAGCGAACCTTTAAAAAAAGAACAAAAAAATAAATTTTTAATGTTTTTGAAAAATAAAGATTTTAAAGCAACTTTTTCTTTCTTAAAAGACGCACATAAATACGGCTTTGGTTTGCTTTCAAGCTATCAAAGATTTAAACTCTCTCATCAAAAAGCATTGAAATTAGCAAAAGAATTAAATCAAGTATTTGTCGATGAAAAAAATCTTAATGTATATCATTTACAAAGTCTAGAAGAAATTAAAAATTTCATCAAATTCATACTTGAAAAAAATCCTTATGCCATGCTTTCAGCACATTCTTTAGCTTTAAGGATTACTTGGGCAAGTGAAAATTTTTGCGAACTCGGACTTAAAGAAATGTCAAATTTATTGGATTTTCAAAATGGAATTTATTTTAAAAAAGGCATAGATTTTGAAAAACTTCAAGAAAAAAATAATAATCAATTATATGAAATTTTAAAAAAACAAGGTATTAAACCCGAAGCTCCTTATAATCTTTATGATTTTTTAGAACTTGATAGAAAAAGCGGAGATAATATACTCAAAAAACTTACCCAAAAAGGCTTAGTTGTAAGACTTTCACACAATCTTTTTATAGAAAAACAAGCTCTTGAAAAACTTATGCAAGAATGTTTAAATTTATTAAAAAATCAAAGTCTTGATGTGCAAAGTATGAAAGAATATTTCAATCTTTCAAGAAAATATGCTATTGCTTATTTAGAATACTTAGACAAATTTCCTCAAGTAAGTAAAGAAGCTGAAAAAAGATTTTTAACAAACATTTAGAAAATCATTATAGAATTAAACATAATTTATTTAAAGGATTTATAAACTATGAAAAAATTAAGTTTAATTCTTGCCTGTTCAGCATCTTTGTTTGCTGCAAGTAATTCAGAAATTAGTGATTTTTATTCAAAAAGCATTAAAGCACAATTTCCAAATGCTACCGTTAGTGTATCAAATCGTCAAAAGGTTGGTAATACGGGTTTTGAAAGTGTTATTGTAAGCGTTGAATTAAATGGACAAAAACAAGAAAACATTCTTTTTACAAAAGATAGTCTTATTACCCCTGATCTTATCGACTTGAAAACGGGAATTTCTTATGCTCAAGAATATGAAATGAAAAAATTTCAAGAAGCAAGAGAAAATTTTACAAAAAATGCTAAAGCTGTAGCACAAAAAGAAACCATGGTAATAGCTTTGGGAGATAAAAATAAACCTGCAATTTATGTTTTTTCGGATCCTGAATGCCCTTATTGTAGAGAACATTTAGCTCAAATTGATGATGAACTTAAAAACTATCAAGTTAATTATATTTTAACTCCAGTACATGGAAAATCTGCTTTTGAAAAATCCGCTCTAATCTACAAAGAAGCAAAAAAAGCAAAAAATGATAAAGAAAAAATCGCAATTTTAAACAAATACTACGATGCAAATATCAAAAATTATCCAAAAGTAAGTGATGCAGAATTAAAAGAAGTTTTTTCCTTATATGAAAAATATCGCTCATTAGGTCTTAGCGCTACTCCAACTATTATTAAATAAACCTAATGTCTAAATTTGCTTTAATTTTAAGCTTTTTTATAGCACTCTTTATGAGTGCTTGCACCAATGCAACTTTCATACAAAGCTTTATTCAAACAAGCAATGAAGGCATTTTTATCAGATCACAAAAACAACAAAGTTTTAAAATTTCCTTTCAAAATCCTAGCCAACTTCAAACTACTTTGGATAGAGATTTGGCTTTAAAACTTAAAAATTTAGGCTTAAAAGAAGTAAAAGAGAATGCAGATTATGAAATTTTAATCAATCTTGTAGATATGAAAAAGCATTCTTATGCTCAAAAAATCACAACTTCAGCAAGATTTTTTTATGATTTTGATCCTTTGGAAAGCAATGGAGAATGGATGGTGGAAAACTACTATACTATGCAGGTTAATTTACAAATCAACTCTAAAAATCACAATTCTCAAAAAACAAGTCTTCTTGCAAGAACGGCTTATCTTGGAAATAAAGAACGCTGTCAATTATCTTTAGAAAATAAAATTATAAATCAAATAGTGAGTTTTTTTTATTTTTAAAAAAGACAATCAAGAGTATAAAGACTCTTGATTTTAAGAATTATTAAGCAAAATAAGGTTTAATTTGTTCTACCCAAGCATCAATTCTTGATTCAGTTTGATCTTCTTGATTATCATTGTCAAGAGCAAGTCCAACAAATTTACCATCTACAACCGCATCGCTTGCTTCAAATGTATAACCATCAGTTGAAACTTCTCCTACCAAATTTGCACCTGCATCTTTTAAATTTTGAGCTAATTTACCCATGCCACCACAAAAAGTGTCAGAATAACTTTCACTATCACCCATACCAAATACAGCTACAGTTTTTCCACCAAGACTAAGTCCTGAAAAATCAAAACCATCCCAATCATCTTGTAAATCACCACTTCCCCAAGTTGAAGTTCCACAAATTAATTTATCGTAAGAATTTATTTTAGATGCATCAATATCTGAGATATTAAAAACATCGCTAATTCCAAGTTTTGAAGCAATTGTATTAGCCGCTCCTTCTGTATTTCCCATAGCACTACCATAGATTACTGCTACTGACATTATTTTCTCCTTATAATTTGATTTGATATTTTATACGGAACTAATTTTAACATAGTTTTGTTTAAATCACACAAAAAATGTTTTATTTCAATAAAATGTGTGAAATTTTTGTTACGCGGACAAACAATATAAAATTTTTCAAAATTATTTTCTTTTATTAAATCCAATAATCCATGAATTTCATTTTCAATTTTTAAATTATATGTATTAATCTCTTTGCAAAGTGGTAAAATTGCAAATTTCTTATCTATTATAATAAGATCACCATCTTGATCTATATTTTTTCCATTATTTTGAAAAGAAACCTTATCATAAACATAAGAGCTAAATAAAATTTGCGCATCAAAACAAATGCCATAAAGATAAATTCTTAAAAGTCTTAAAAGATCGATATTCTTAGATATTTTAGTATTAAAAATTAAGCTTTTTCTTTTTTGAAAGTAGAAAGCGTATGTATTAAGCTTGATATTTATATTTTGAATCTTACCAAATGAAACATGCATTATATCATGTAAAAAATTTCCAAATATCATTTTTAAACTCTTGGTATTTTTTGCATATAAAAGAGGAATTTTTAGAGCGCTATCAACGCTCGCATTATATTGAGTTAAAAAAGTCAACATAAGCTCTTGATTGTTTAAATAGCGATAAATTTGCGGTATAAATTCTCGCTTATCATCAAATCCAAATAACATCTTTAACCTTTATAGCAAGAAAATTCTTTATTAAGATTAAAAATTTTACAATATTCACAATACACACAACTTACACTTCTTTTTGCACAAACTAATGGAATTTTACGCTTTTTAGCTTCACTTTTGATTTTTTTCATAGTATTATGATTTAAAAAGCTTGTTAACATTACTATACATTCTGTATCACAAGGAATCGGCTTGCGATTAACTCTATTTTCATTACGCGCATCCCAGTGTTCTATTTTTTTAGCACCTAAATCATGTAAAACAGCTCTAATAGGAGTGATTTCATCTGCACCAATAACCAAAACTGACATAAATTCTCCTTTGTGATTTTTAAAATATATTTTGATAATTATTATTATAATATAAAAAAACTAAATTTATTTTGAAATTTATTATTAATAAAATGCAATTATTCAGTTAATTTTAATTTTTAATAGATATAATTTACTAATTAATAAATTTTATTATTTAGGAGAAAACAATGAAAAAATTGACTAACGATTTTGGAAACATTATAGCCGATAACCAAAATTCATTAAGCGCAGGCGCAAAAGGACCTTTACTTATGCAAGATTATCTTTTACTTGAAAAACTTGCTCATCAAAATAGAGAAAGAATTCCAGAAAGAACCGTTCATGCTAAGGGAAGTGGAGCTTATGGCGAAATAAAAATTACAGTAGACTTAAGTGCTTATACCAAAGCTAAAATTTTTCAAAAAGGCGAAGTTACTCCATTATTTTTACGCTTTTCAACAGTAGCAGGTGAAGCAGGTGCAGCAGATGCTGAACGCGATGTGAGAGGTTTTGCTATTAAATTTTACACCAAAGAAGGAAACTGGGACTTGGTAGGAAATAACACTCCGACATTCTTCATCCGTGATGCTTATAAATTCCCTGATTTCATCCATACTCAAAAAAGAGATCCAAGAACACATTTAAGAAGCAATAATGCTGCTTGGGATTTTTGGAGTTTATGTCCTGAAAGCTTACATCAAGTAACCATTCTTATGAGTGATAGAGGAATTCCTGCAAGTTATCGTCATATGCATGGATTTGGAAGCCATACTTATAGTTTTATTAATGATAAAAATGAAAGATTTTGGGTGAAATTCCATTTTAAAACCCAACAAGGGATTAAAAATCTTACCAACCAAGAAGCTGCAGAGCTTATAGCAAAGGATAGGGAAAGTCATCAAAGAGATCTCTATAATGCTATAGAAAATAAAGATTTTCCAAAATGGAAAGTTCAAGTTCAAATTCTTGCTGAAAAAGATATAGAAAAGCTTGGATTTAATCCTTTTGATTTAACAAAAATTTGGCCTCATAGTCTTGTACCTTTGATGGATATAGGCGAAATGATTCTAAACAAAAATCCTCAAAATTATTTTAATGAAGTTGAACAAGCTGCCTTTAGTCCAAGCAATATCGTTCCTGGAATTGGCTTTAGCCCTGATAAAATGTTGCAAGCTAGAATTTTTTCATATCCTGATGCACAAAGATATAGAATAGGAACTAATTATCATCTTTTACCAGTAAATCGTGCAAAAAGCGAAGTGAATACTTACAATGTCGCTGGTGCTATGAATTTTGATAATTATAAAAATGATGCAGCTTATTATGAACCAAACAGCTATGATAACAGCCCAAAAGAAGATAAAAGCTATCTTGAACCTGATTTAGTCTTAGAAGGCGTGGCACAAAGATATGCTCCACTAGATAATGACTTTTATACTCAACCAAGAGCTTTATTTAATCTTATGAATGATGATCAAAAAACTCAACTTTTTCATAATATCGCTGCTTCTATGGAAGGAGTTGATGAAAAAATTATCACTAGAGCTTTAGAACATTTTGAAAAAATTTCACCTGATTATGCAAAAGGAATTAAGAAAGCTTTAGAAAAATAATTTTTACTTGCCACTTTTGGTGGCAAACTAAAGATTATAATAATTAAGGAAAAACAATGACAACTCTTAGTTTAGAAGAAGAAAAAAGATTTGAAGAGCTTTGCAAAATGGCTTTTAATTTTGCAAGAAATAATGAATGTGAAAATCTTAAAATCATGATAGAAGCGGGTTTAAATGTAAATTTAAAAACTCATAAAGGCGATAGCTTACTTATGCTTGCAGCTTATAATAATTCTTATGAAAGCGCTAAAATGCTTTTAGAAAAAGGTGCAAAAGTAGATGAAAAAAACGATCGTGGACAAACCCCATTAGCAGGAGTTTGTTTTAAAGGATACTTACCTATGTGTGAACTTTTAGTTAAGTATGGAGCAAATATTGATGAAAACAATGGTTTAGGAATGACACCTTATACTTTTGCTATTATGTTTGGACGCAAAGATGTGGCAGAATTTTTACTCAAAAAATCTAAAAATAATTTTTTAAAGAAAATGAGCCTAAAAATACTAAAATTTATCAAAAAATTTTAGTTATTTTTTAAATTTCTTCAGATACCTATAAACACTAGGTTCTGAAATTTTTAAAAATTTTGCTACGATAGGAACCGCTCCTTTTATATTAAAAATACCTTTTTCATATAGCTTTTCAGCAATTTCTTCTTTTTGGGTAATACTTAATTGATAATCAGAATTTAAATAACTAGAATCTACACTTTGAACTAAAATATCCTCTATCGAGTGACTTAATGTTTCTATGCTTGAATCATTTTGAGAAAAACTAATATTTCCTAAAATATCACCCATATCTCCAATTTTTTCTAAATCAATCATCTTGCATATTAAATCTCTCATAATGCTAGTATCATGATTGATACACAAAATACCTACTAATTTATCATGATTTTTAATAAAAAAAGTAGATCCTCTAATTAATTTTGATTTTCCAACAAGAGCCTTATAATCACATAAAAAATCTTTTTCTAAATATTTTTTATTTTGCATAAGCTCACTTGCAAAAGCAGTCAAGGGGGAATCTAAACTTCTCCCACTAATGTGATTATTAGCAATTGCCGCAATATAAGCTCCATCTTCAGTAATTACATGAAATACTATCTCATATTGCTCACCTAGGACTTCTCCTAAAAAATATGTCAACTTTATAAATTGTTGTTTTTGTCCCTCATCCATAAAACCGCCTTCAATAAAAATTAATATAATATTAAATTCTACTCTTTATACTTTAAAACATTTCTTAAAAAATAAAATTTTATTATTATAATAATAAACTATTGACAAGTTATTATTGTAGTGATAAAATTCACTCTGCTTAATCTATATTTAACAAAGGAGAATTCATGTCAAACTATCCAAAAGCTATTGGTCCATACTCAGCTTACAGAGAAGCAAATGGACTTTTATTTATATCAGGACAACTTCCTATCAACCCTGCTTCAGGAGAAATAGAAAGCTCTGATATCAAAGAACAAACCAAACAATCTTTGAAAAATATCGGTGCTATTTTAGAAGAAAATGGTATCAGTTATGATAAAGTGATTAAAACCACTTGCTTTTTAGCTGATATTAATGATTTTATAGCATTTAATGAAATTTATGCTGAATTTTTTAAAGATCCTTATCCAGCAAGAAGTGCTTTTGCGGTAAAAGATCTGCCAAAAAAAGCTAAAGTAGAGATAGAGATTATCGCTCAAAAAGGCTAAAATATGCTAGGTATTGTTTTATCTCTATTTAGCATTTTTTTACTTGTTTTTATGCTTTATAAAAAAATCAATGCTCACATGGCATTGCTTTTAAGTGGTTTACTTTTACTTTCCTTAGCTGCTATTTTTGGACTTTCTCCACACATTGTCGCTAAAGGTTCTTTAAATTTAGGTTTTTTTGATATTTTTCAAGTTTTTAATCAAACCATGTCAAGTACATTAGCAGGGCTTGGACTTACACTTATGACTATAGCAGGTTTTTCTGCTTATATGGATCATGTAGGGGCTTCTTATGCACTTTTTAAAGTTTTTGAAAAACCTTTAAAAGCCGTAAAATCTCCTTATGTTTTACTCATAGTTGCTTATTTTATCGTGCAATTTTTAGTTCTTTTCATCCCTTCTCACGCAGGCTTGGCACTTTTACTTATGGTTACTATGTATCCTATACTTGTACGCTCTGGTGTTTCAAAACTTTCTGCCTTAAGTGTGATTGCTATTTGTCAATATATCGATCATGGACCTGGAAGTGGAAATGTGATCATGGCCTCAGAAAAAGCTGAAGTTGATCCTGCAATTTATTTTGTTCATTATCAACTCCCTACGACTTTACCTATCATTATAGCTGTAGGTATTGCAATATATCTTTGCAATAAATTTTTTGACAAAAAAGATAATTTTGTCTTCAATGCACAAGAAATTGAAAAAGAACTAAATGAAAATGAAGGCAAAGAAAAAGAACTTAAAAAACCTCCTAGAATTTATGCGATTTTACCTATAATTCCTTTGGTTTTAATCCTAGGATTTAGTTCAGTACTCGATAGCATCTTGGTTTTAATGGGAATAAGTAGCGCTGAAGAAGTCAAAGCAGCTGCTAGTACCGCAATTAAAATGAATGTTCCAGTAGCAATGGTGATTTCAACTTTTGTGGCTATTATTTTTGAAATGATACGCTATAAAAGCATAGTAGAAACTCTTAATTCTATTATGATTTTCTTTAAAGGAATGGGACATTTATTTGTTATCACAGTTTCACTCATCGTTTGTGGTCAAGTATTTGCAAGTGGTCTTTTATCTGTAGGTTTTGTAGATACTTTAATAGAATTTTGCAAAAATGCAGGATTTGGAGTTTTGGCTATTATTATCGTCGTTTCAATCTTGCTTGCAGTTTGTGCTTTCTTAATGGGTTCAGGAAATGCAGCATTTTTTAGTTTTGCTCCACTTATCCCAAATATAGCAAAACACTTTGGAGTTGAAACTATCACCATGATAGCACCAATTCAAATCATGACGGGCTTTGGAAGATGTGTTAGTCCTATTGCACCAGCGATTTTAGCTATCTCAGCCATTGCAAAAGTAAGTCCTTTTGCCGTGGTTAAAAGAACAGCTATTCCTATGCTTGTAGCGGCTATTGTAAATGTTATTATGACTTATATTTATCTTTAAAAAGGAGAAAAAATGAACTCAAAAACTAAACTTATTCATTGTGGCAGAGGTGATCAAGGCGCTGAAGTAAGATCAGTTAATCCTACACTTATGCGTGCATCAACCATACTTTTTAAAGATCACGCAACTTGGCAAAAATACAGAGAATTAAGAAAAACAGATCGTGTTTTAAGCTATGGGGCTAGAGGAACAACAACCAATTTTGAACTTGAAAAACTTATTTGCACTCTAGAAGGTGGTTATAGAGCACAACTTTTCCCAACAGGACTTGCAGCATTAGCTATGGTGCTTTTAAACTATGCAAGCAAAGATGCGCATTTTTTAATCACTGATGCAATTTATGGGCCTGTAAGAACGATTTGCGAATTATTTTTAGACAAAATGGGAGTTGAAATTGATTTTTTAAAAGCTGATGCAAGTGATGTAGAAGAAAAAATCAAACCTAATACCAAGCTTATCCTATGTGAAAGTCCAGGTTCTATACTTTATGAAATCATAGATTTACCAAAACTTTGCAAAATTGCCCATGCGCATAATATCCCTGTAGCTATTGACAATACTTATTCTAGTGGATATTTTCTAAATCCTTTAGAACTTGGAGTGGATATTTCAGTTATCGCCGCTACAAAATATCTTAGCGGACACTCTGATGTAACCATGGGTATAGTAGTAATCAACGAAAAAGAATGGAAAAATTTTGACAAACTTCCAGAAGCTTTAGGCTTTACAACAAGTCCTGATGATGCTTACTTAGTACTTCGTGGTATGAGAACACTAGATGTAAGAATGAAAGCCCATGAAAAAAGTGCTGATGAAATTGTAGAGTTTTTACAAAGTAGAAAAGAAATTAAAACAATTTTCTATCCAAAACTCAAATCCCACCCAAATCATAAAATTTTCATGCGTGATCATAAAGGTGCAAATGGTATGATTACCATAGAATTTGCAGAAGGTTATAGCAAAGAGGATGCTATTAAATTTGTAGATAAACTAGAATACTTTTCAATTGGTGCTAGCTGGGGTGGATATGAAAGCTTAGCCACCGTAACTACTCCGCCTAGAACCGCAACAGACCTAAGCGCAAGAGGGCCATTTGTAAGATTTCATATAGGTCTTGAAGATACTAAAGATTTAATTGCTGATTTAACACAAGCTTTTGATAGTATTAAAAAATAAGGAGATAAGATGACAGGAATTAGCGTATTTGATCATAGATTGCTAGCAGACTCATGGAGCACGCAGGAAATGCGTGCTATTTTTTGCGAACAAAACCGTATACAAAAATGGCTCGATGTTGAAGCAGCTTTAGCAAAAGCACAAGCAAAACTTAAAATTATCCCGAAAAAAGCAGCTGATGAGATCGCAAAAAAAGCTCATTATAAATTTATGGATATGGACTTTATCTTTGCTGAATTTAAAAAGACCAAACACCCTTTAGTTCCTACTGTAAGAGGATTAGAAAAAGCTTGCGATAATAATTTAGGCGAATATGTGCATTTTGGAGTAACCACTCAAGATATCATCGATACAGGACTGGTTTTACAATTTAAAGAAGCAATGACTCTTGTAAAAAGCGAATTAAAAGCTATCGCAAAAGCCCTAGCAAAACTAGCTAAAACCCATAAAAATACTGCTATGATGGGAAGAACTTTAGCACTTCAGGCTTTGCCTATTACTTTCGGACATAAAGTGGCTATTTGGTTAAGCGAACTTGAGCGTCATTTTGAAAGAATACTTGAGCTTGAAAAAAGACTTTATGTAGGCAGTATAGTAGGCGCTGTAGGAACTAAAGCGAGTTTAAGTGATGAGTGCAATGAAGTAGAAAAACTCACTTTAGAAAATTTAGGACTTGATGTGCCTAATATTTCTTGGCAGAGTGCACGTGATCGCTTTATAGAACTTGGTTTTGTACTAGGTAATATCAATGCAACCTTTAACAAAATCGCTCATGAAATTTTAATCCTTTCTCATAATGAAATTGATGAAGTTGCTGAACCTTTTGGCAAAGGACAAGTAGGATCAAGCACTATGCCACACAAAAGAAATCCTGCAGTAAGCGAAAATGCAGTTACAGTAAGCAATGCCTTTAAAGCAAATTTAGCCATTTTAAGTGATATTGAAAGACATGAACATGAAAGAGATGGTCAAGTTTGGAAAATGGAATGGAAGCTTTTACCTGAAATGTTTTTAATGCTTTCTATGGTTTTAGCAAATATGAAATTCGCTCTTAGTGATTTAGAAGTAAAAAAAGACAAAATGCTTAAAAATTTAAATACTCTTAATGGTTTTGTTTTAGCCGAGCGTGTTATGTTTGCATTAAGCGATCATTATGGAAAACAACATGCCCATGAAATTGTTTATGAAAATGCTATGCTAGGTATAGAAAAACAAAAAACTTTTAAAGAAGTTTTACTTGCAGATAAAAGAGTATCTAAGGTATTGAAAGAAAAAGAAATTGATGCTTTACTTGATGCAACAACCTATGTAGGATATGCACCAAAACTTGTAGATGAATTTTTAGCAAAAATCAAAAATAGCGCTATCTTAAAATAGGAAAAATCATGTTCTATAGTGAAATTTTAGCGGATTTTATTTTCAATCTTAAATATGAAAATATCCCTAATGCAGTTGTTCAAAGGGCTAAAGAGCTTATGCTTGATAGCCTTGGAACAGCTATAGCAGCAAGCAAAGAAGAATGTGTTTTAAATGCTTTTAAAGCTTTTGAAAATTTAAGCACAGAAAAAAATACCCCTATTTGGGTAAATGATCAAAAATTAGATCCTATATACGCAGCCATGCTAGATGGCATTGCTTCTCATGCGTTAGATTTTGACGATACGCATACAGAAGCGATTTTGCATGCAAGTGCGATTTTAACTCCACTTTGTTTAAATTATGGTTTTCATGTTAGCAAAGATGCAAAAAAAATCATTAAAGCTTTTATAGTAGGCTGGGAAATTGCAGCTAGAGTAGGCATTGCAAGCAAAGGTACTTTTCATAAGCGTGGTTTTCATACTACTGCTATTGCGGGAATTTTTGGAAGCGTGAGTGCAAGTGCAATCTTGCTAGATCTTAACAAAGAACAAATCATCAATGCTTTAGGACTTGCAGGAAGTTTTGCAAGTGGGGTTAATGAGTTTTTATCCAATGGATCTAATTCAAAAGTTTTACATATTGCCAATGCTATTAAAAACGGCATTATGGTAGCTCATTTTGCTAAAAACAATATGAGTGGACCTTTGAGTATTTTTGAAGGTAGGGATAATATCTTTAAATGTTTTGGCATAGAAGAAGAATGCGATAAAACAGAACTTAGCAAAGCCTTAGGAGAAATTTGGCAAACCATGCAAGTTTCAATCAAGCCTTATCCAAGTTGTCATTTTGCTCATGGGCTTATTGATTGTGCTATTGCTTTAAAAAATGATGGTTTAAAAGCTGATGAAATTAAAAGTATTCGTTGTTTTGTAGATGAAGTTCCTATTTCTTTTATCTGCGATCCTTTAGAAGCAAAATACACTCCACATAGTGCTTATGAAGCTAAATTTTCCATGCCTTTTTTAATGGCTCTAGGATTCTTTGATGGTAAAATCACTCTTGAATCTTATGAAAATTTAAAGCGTGAAGAAGTACTAAAATTTGCTAAAAAAATCAGCTATGAAAAAAGAAAATCTCAAGGCTTTCCAAAATATTTTCCAGGGCATTTAGAAGCCAGTTTGCAAGATGGACGCACAATCCAAAAAGATGTTTTTATCAATAAAGGTAATTTTGATAATCCACTAAGTTTTGAAGAACTAAAAGCTAAATTTTTAGCCAATGCACAAATTTACCTTGATCATACTAAGGCTAATAAAATTCTAGATCAAATCATTAATCTAGAAAATTTAAACCACTTTTCTTTTTAAACATTTATCCTTCTTTTTTAAGAAGGATAATTTCATTACACTTTTTTATTATAATATTTATTATTAATTTAGGAATTACAATGACTTTAAACGAGTTAAAAGATGGACAAAAGGCTATTATTGTCAATTTAAACGCTCAAAAAGAACTCAAAAATAGACTTTTAAGCTTTGGATTTATCAAAAATAAAAACTTGAAAAAAATTCACTCCTCTTTAAAAAATGCCACCATAATGGTAGAACTTGATACAAGTTGTGTTATCCTAAGATCTGATGAAGCTAAAACCATAGAAGTGAATCTTATATGAAAAAAATCAAAATAGCCCTTGTAGGTCAGCCTAATGTAGGCAAAAGTCTTCTCATTAATGTGCTTTGCAAAGCCAATATGAAAGTAGGAAATTTTAGCGGAGTTACTATAGAAAAAGCAAGTGCAAAAACTTTTTACAAAAACTATGAATTTGAAGTCATCGACTTGCCAGGAACTTATTCTTTAGATGGATATAGCGAAGAAGAAAAAATCACACGCCATTTTTTAAATCAAAATGACTATGATGTTATTGTTAATGTTTTAGATGCTACCAATTTAGAACGCAATCTTATCCTTAGCGCAGAACTTTTAAGTCTTAATAAAAAAATGCTTTTAGCTTTAAATATGTGCGATGAAGCCAAAAAAGAAGGTATAGAGCTTGACACTTCTGTTTTAAGCCAAGAATTTCAAAGTCAAGTTGTTGAAATTTCAGCAAAAACAAAAGAAAATTTAGAACTTTTGCTGCAAAAAATTATTATTTTATTTGAAAGTAAATTTATTCCAAGATCTCAATTTTATACTCCACTTTGCGAAAAAAGTCTAGAGAAAGAAGATTTATTATATTTTATTAATGAACTTTCAAAAAAAATTATCACACACAAAAAAGAAGAAAGAAATTTAACCAAAAAAATCGATGCCTTACTTATCCATAAATTCTTTGGCTTACCTATATTTTTATTTTTAATGTGGCTTTTATTTCAACTCACCTTTAGCTTAGGACAAATTCCTATGGATTATATAGAATCAGGCTTTAATGCCTTGGGTGAATTTGTTAAAAACAATATTTCTAATACCTTTATCGCTTCAGCTTTGGCTGATGGGATTATCGCAGGTGTTGGTGCTGTGATACTTTTTTTACCTAATATAATGATTTTATTTTTAGGCATAGCTCTTTTAGAAACCACAGGCTATATGTCAAGAGTAGCTTTTTTACTTGATGGGATTTTACATAAATTTGGTTTGCATGGTAAAAGTTTTATTCCGCTAATCACTGGTTTTGGTTGTTCGGTACCTGCTTTTATGGCTACACGCACTCTTAAGAACAAAAGGGATAGACTTTTAACTCTTTTTGTGATCAATTTTATGAGTTGTGGGGCAAGACTTCCTGTATATGTGCTTTTTATTGGTGCTTTTTTTCCAAGTGAAAAAGCAGGAAATTATCTTTTTGGAATTTATATTTTAGGTGCGATTTTAGGACTTTGTGCTGCAAAATTTTTAAGAATGACAGCATTTCGTGGACTTGATGAACCTTTTGTTATGGAAATGCCAAAATATCGTATGCCAAATTGGTATTTAGTTTGGTTTATGGTTTATAATAAAGCCAAAATGTATCTTAAAAAAGCAGGAACTTTCATACTTTTGGCCTCTTTGCTTATATGGTTTGCTAGTAATTTTCCAAAAAGTGAAGAAAATTTAAATGATTTTAATGCTCAAGAAAGAGCTATAGAACAAAGTTATTTAGGACAATTTGGCAAAAGCATAGAACCTATTTTTCAACCCCTTGAGTTAGATTGGAAATTAAGCGTATCTTTAATCAGTGGTTTGGCTGCTAAAGAAGTGATGATTTCAACTATGGGAGTGCTTTATTCACTAGGAAAAGATGTAGATGAAACAAATAATGATTTAAAAGGAATTATCGCTAAAAATATACCTATACCAAGTGCAGTGGCTTTTATTTTATTTGTAATGATTTATAATCCTTGCTTTGCAGCAACTATAGTTTTTTCAAAAGAAAGTGGAAAGCTAAAATATACTCTCTTTCTCTTTCTTTTTACCTGCACAAGTGCTTATATAGTAGCTTTTATAGGACTTCATATTGCTAAAATTTTATTAAACTAACTTGCTTTTAATGATGAAATTTTAGTAATATTATCTTCAAAAGCTTTTAAAATGCTATAAGCAATACCTTCAAAATCAAGTCCACCGCAAAGATAGATTAAAGTCATACGAAAAGATTTACTCACATCAAGCTTTGGTTTTTCAGCGTTCATATTTAACTTAAAATCATAAGGACTTGCATGTTTAAAAGCATAATTTTTTGCCGCAATTAAAAAATCATTCTTATCTTTTAAAAACTCTCCTTTAACTAAAATAAAGCTTATTTCAAGATATTTCCAAAAATCTTTTGAAGGCATAGGATTTTCATCAAAATTTTGCTCTATAAAAGTATAGTTTTTTTCAAAGGATTTTTTATAATTTTCTACAAGCAAAGCACCTAATTTATTTTTAGCTATATTTTGTAAAATAAGTTTTATATTGCTTTCAAATTCAAAATCTATTTGTTCTAAAATTTTAATTTGCTCTTCTAGAAAAAATTCTTGTTTTAACTCTTCATTACAAAGTTTAGCGTAAGAAAAAATATTTGCCATAGGTTTTTCATAACTCCCAAACTCATCCCAAAAATTTTTCTCACTACAGGCTATACAACCATGTCCTGCGGCCACTGGCCAAGAAGTTTTAGCATTGAATTTCACTTTAGGACAGTTATTGTAAGTATAAGGTCCTTTACAACCTATCTTAAATAAACAAGCTCCATTCTTTGCAGCCTCATCGTCAAAATGTTCAGCAAAAATCCCACTTTCAAATTTTGCCTTTCTTTCACACATATCATGCAGGCATTTACCATAAGCCCAAACAGGACGATTTTGCTCATCAAGTTCAGGTAAAACTCCAAATAAAGCAAAAAAACTTAAAGTCGCAATGATATTTATATCACTTGGAGGACAACCTGGGATATTTACTACTTTCTGACTTAAAACTTCACTAATACCACAAGTTTTACTAGGATTTGGATAAGCAGCCTGAATACCACCATAACTTGAACAAGTACCCACTGCAAAGATAGCCTTGGCTTTAGCGGCTAGTTTTTCTAAAATTTCATAGCCACTCTCTCCTTGTGCTCCTATAGTAAGAAAAAAGGTATCAATGGCTGCAACACCACCTTCAACCGCTAAAATAAAATCTTCTTCTAAAACATGCTCTAAAAGCTCTTCAGCTTTAGTGCCATTTGCTGCCATTAAAGTTTCATGATATTCTAAAGAAAAAAAATCAAAAATAAGCTCATCAAAACTTGGCAACTCAGAACGCAACAAACTCTCACTACACCCTGTACATTCACAAAGATGAAGCCATACTAACTTTGTTTTAGGTGCGATTTGAAAAAATCTTTGAGCAAGAGCTGGAATTTCATTGCCTAAAGTTAAATGCCTAGCAGGAATTTTTACACTTTCTTCATTAATAACCTTATCCTCTTTTAAAGTAGAATTCTCAAGTTTTTTAATGCGATCTTCAAGTATATTTTTTAATTCTTCATTGCTAAGCTTTGCCATTTTTTATCCTTTTTGATTATCCCAACAAAGAACAGTTTGCCCTTCTTCATTTTTTTCAACATCGCCCATACCCATGATGTTATATCCTGCATCGACATAATGTATTTCACCTGTAATACCATTTGCCAAATCACTAAGTAAATACATAGCCGAATTTCCTACATCTTCTATGCTAACATTGCGTTTTAAAGGAGAATTGATTTCATTGTATTTTAAAATCATTCTAAAATCCCCTATTCCACTTGCTGCTAAAGTTTTAATAGGACCTGCTGAAATAGCATTAACACGAATTCCTTTTACCCCTAAATCTCTTGCCAAATAACGCACAGAACTTTCAAGTGCAGCTTTTGCTACACCCATAACATTATAATGAGGTACATATTTAACCCCACCAAGATAACTTAAAGTCAAAATCGAACCCTTATCTTTTAAAATAGGTAAAACTGCACGTGTTAAAGAAAGTAAAGAATACACAGAAGTTTGCATAGCTATATCAAAAGCTTCTTTTGAAGTTTCTAAAAAAGAATTTTCTAAAGCTTCTTTTGGAGCAAAAGCAACCGCATGCACTACAAAATCAATCTCGCCTAAATCTTTTTTGATTTTTTCAGCGATAGAATCTAAATGCTCATTATTGTTTACATCAAGCTCATAAACAAAATTAGAATTAAACTCTTGTGCTATAGGTTCTACGCGTTTTTTTAAAGCATCATTTAAAAAAGTAAAAGCAAGCTGGGCTCCTTGATCAAAACATGCTTTTGCTATGCCATAAGCGATAGATTTATTATTCGCAACCCCTACAATAAGGCCTTTTTTACCCTTCATAATCATCTTTTATCCTTTGATTAATTTTATAAAATTTTCTACTTTTAAAGCTGCAGAGCCTATCAAAACTCCACCACAATGATTTACACTTAAAATTTCTTTGATATTATTTTCATTCACACTTCCACCATAAAGCAAAGGTACCTTGGTTAAACTCGCTAAAAATTCAAGCACTTTAGCGATATCTGTACTTTGTGCGCTCACTCCCGTTCCTATAGAATAAATAGGCTCATAAGCGATGATGAGTTTTTCATAATTTAAATCAATAATTTCAAGTTGTTTTTTTAAAAACTCTAAAGTCTTGCCTGAATTTTTTGTATCTAAATTTTCACCTATACAAAAAACAATTTTATAGCCATGCTCTTTAGCAAAATCAAATTTAGCCTTAATAAATTCTTCATCTCCTAAAGCTCTTCTTTCAGAATGCCCGATTAAAACACATTTGATCCCAAATTCGTCCAAATGCTCTTTTCCAAGCTCGCCTGTAAAAGCACCATTAACACAAGGATAAAAATTTTGGGCTCCTTGTATGAAGTTATTTTCATTTTCTAAAAATGCTACACTAGGTGGGAAAACGATAATATCATCACATTTTGCTCCCATAGTTTTATTTAAAATTTCAGCATAAATTTTAAAACTTGCTCTTGTGTGATTGCATTTTAAATTTGCAGCAAAGATCATTCATTTTCCTTAGATCTTAAAGCTTTTACACCTGGAAGTTCTTTACCTTCTATAAGTTCAAGAGAAGCGCCACCTCCAGTGGAAATAAAAGTCATTTCATCTGCATCACCTGCGCGCGCAACCACATCAGCCGTATCACCGCCTCCAACAACAGAAGTTGCATGTCCTTCGCTGATATAATGACTCATTTTAATACTGCCTTTTGAAAATTTGTCAATCTCAAAAACACCCATAGGTCCATTCCACCAAATCGTTTGCGCATCAGAAATCACCTCTTTAAAAAGTCTCACACTTGCAGGTCCTATATCTAAACCCATCCAACCATTTGGAATTTCTTGCGCTGGAACAAATTTCATCGGCGCATCTTGTGAGCACGCAGGAGCGGCTACAACGTCTACTGGAAGATAAATTTTCACTCCTAAATTTTTACCCTTGGTAAGAATTTTATTAGCTTCTTCTAAAAGTTCTTCTTCTAAAAGTGAATTTCCTATATCATAACCTAAAGCTTTTAAAAAAGTAAATGCCATACCTCCACCTATGATTAATTTATCTACCTTTGGCAATAAATTTGTCAATGCTTGAAGTTTTCCACTTACCTTTGAACCTCCAACAACAGCGACAAAAGGACGTGCTGGATGTTTGATAAGATTGCTTGCAAAATCAATTTCTTTTTGGAGTAAAAATCCTGCACCTTTGTGTTTTTCATCAAAAAAATTAGTAATAGCCTCCACGCTAGAATGTGCTCTATGGCATACTCCAAAAGCATCATTGATATAAACTTGAACCATAGAAGCAAGTTCTTTGGCTAAATTTTCATCATTTTTAGTTTCGCCTTTTTCAAAACGCAAATTTTCAAGAAGTAAAATTTCACCCGCTTTTAAATTCATAGCTTTGGTTTTTGCATCTTCGCCGATAACATCTTTTGCCATAATAATTTCTTTATCTAAAAGTCTAGCAAGACGCTTAGCAACAGGTTCTAAAGAATATTTAGAGCTAATTTCTTTTGGACGCCCTAAATGAGAGGCTAAAATCACACTACAACCATTATCCAAACAATATCTTATCGTAGGAATAGCTGATCTTATGCGTCTATCATCGGTGATATTTAAAAAATCATCTTGAGGAACATTAAAATCACATCTTATAAAAACTTTTTTCTTAGCTAAATCAATATCTTTTATAGAAATAATATCACTCATGATTAAGCCTTATTTGCAATATATACTGCCATATCTACTAGACGACTTGAATAACCCCATTCATTATCATACCAAGCAATCACCTTGATAAAATCATCCGCAATCACTTGAGTTAAATCACTTGCCATAATTGCTCCATAAGAACAAGTGATAAAATCACTTGAAACTCTTTCATCATCATCTACCATTAAAATGCCTTTTAAATTTGTAGTTGCAGCTTTTCTAAAAGCTTCATTGATTTCATCTTTGCTGACTTTACGGCTTAGTTGTGCAGTTAAATCCACGCTTGATACATCAATCACTGGCACACGCATACTTTGTCCATGAAGTTTGCCATTAAGTTCAGGCATAACAAGTTTCATAGCTTTTGCTGCACCTGTAGAGGTTGGAATGATATTTTGTGCTGCAGCACGAGAACGGCGTTTATCTTTAGCTTTAGCATCAATAATACTTTGTCCATTTGTATAAGCATGTATTGTTGTCATAAGTCCTTTTTCGATACCAAAATTATCTTGTAAAACACGACAAACAGGACCTAAGCAATTTGTTGTACAACTTGCATTAGAAATAATGCTTTCACCCTTGTAAAGTTCTGAATTTACTCCTAAAACATAAGTAGGTGTATCATCTTTTGCAGGAGCACTCATGATCACTTTTTGCACTCCCATATCTATAAATTCTTGACATTTTGCCATAGTTAAATGCGCCCCTGTGCATTCTAAAACAATTTGTGCGCCGTGTTTTGCAAAGTCAAGATCTTTTACATTGCGACTTTTAAATACTTTGATTTTTTTACCATTTACCACTAAATCATCGCCTTCACTATCAACACTGCCTTTAAATTCACCATGTACTGTATCGTATTTAAAAAGGTATTTTGTAAGTTCAATATCCGTAGTATCATTTATCGCCACAAGCTCAATATCATTTCTTTCTAAGATGATTCTTGCAACACATCTGCCTATGCGTCCAAAACCATTTATAGCAACTTTTACAGCCATTTAATTTCCTTTTGCAAAATATAATGTTAATATTCTACAAAAAAAAGGTTAAAATTTTAATGAAGATAGCACTTTTTGGTGGCAGTTTTGATCCGCCGCATAATGGTCATAATAGCGTTGTTTTAGAGGCTTTGGAAAAATTAGATATTGATAAGCTTATTATTATGCCTACTTATATCAATCCTTTTAAACAAAGTTTTAGTGCTGATGAAAAGCAAAGATTCTTATGGGTTAAAAAACTTTGGGGGCATTTGCCAAAAGTTGAAATTTGTGATTTTGAAACCAAGCAAAAACGCCCTGTTCCTAGCATAGAAAGTGTTAAGTATCTTTATAAGTTTTATAATCCTAGTAAATTTTATCTTTTAATTGGTGCTGATCATTTAGAAAAACTTCATCTTTGGCATGATTTTGAAAAACTTAATTCTTTGGTAGAATTTGTTATTGCTAATCGCAATGATATAGAAATTCCTAAGAATTTCAAAGATTTAAAAACCGATAAAAAAATCGCTTCTTCTTTCATACGCAATACTTTAAATACAAATGAAGTTTGCGAAGAAATTAAAGATGAAGTAAAAAAATATTATGAAAAATTACAAAAAAATTGATACAATTTCAAAAATTAAAGGAAAATAATGCAAGAAAGAATAGATTTAATCGTTAAAATTTTAGATGAAAAAAAAGCTGAAGATATCAAAACCATTGACATGAGCGAGCAAGAATACTTTGTAAAATATGTCATTATCGCAGCTACTTTAGGAGAAAGACACGCTCTATCTTTGATCGATGAGCTTAAAACACAACTTAAAGCCAAAGGTGAGGAATTTTTAAACATAGATAGTAGTGAAGAATGGAGCGTGATTGATCTTGGTGATATTTTAATCCATCTTTTAACACCAGAACACAGAGGAATTTATAATATAGAAGAATTATTAGAAAATCTTAAAAAAGGTAGGGTTTAAAAAGACTAAATTTAATTAGCCTTTTAATTTTTAGAGATTATCAATATATTCTTTAATTTCTTTTTTGATTTTCTCTTTTTGTTCTTTTAAAGCTTCTTTTTTAGCTTTATACTCAGCCTTACTCATATAATCTTTTTGTTCTTTTAAAGCATCAAGTTCTTTTTCGATTTTTTCCACTTCTTGTTCTTTAAGTTTTTTAGCTTCTAACTTTTTATCATAAAACATAGGATCTTTAGCACAATCATTTTGTACTTGTTTTAAAGCAAGCTCTAAGCTTAAGGTTCTAGCTGTATCATTATGCGCTTTAGAAAAACTGATTTCTTTATTGATACGATCGATTTTTCTATCACATTCACTTGCACCAAAAGCAAAGGCACATAACGAAAGTAAAACAAGTATTTTTTTCATTTTTAATTCCTTTTTAAAATAAATTTAAATCGCAAAATATTATCTCATCAATTCTTAAGCCTAGCTTTTATATCATCAAATAAAGTAAATACCATACTTTCAAGCTCTTTTGCTCTTTCTAAAGAAGTTGCTTCAAAGCGTGTGATAAGATAAGGGCTGGTGTTAGATGCACGAAGCAAAGCCCATCCATCGCCAAAATCTATCCTAGCTCCATCGATTTCACAAAGACTTTTAACACCTTTTAAAGCTCCTTTTTCAATCTCTTTTTGAAATTCTTCCACAAGTTTAAATTTTTCTTCTTCATTTACAGGAATTTTAATTTCAGGCGTAGTATAAAGTTTTGGTAAAGCTTTAATCATACTTTCTAAATCAAAACCTTTATAAACAAGTTCTAAGGCTCTTAAAAATGCGTAAATTCCATCATCATAACCAAAATATCTATGTTTAAAGAAAATATGTCCGCTCACTTCAGCAGCCAAATCAATATCTTTTTCTTTCATCATTTTTTTGATATTAGAATGTCCTGTTTTTCCCATAAAAATAGTTCCAAATTTAGCCACTTCATCAAAAAGATTTTTAGAACATTTTACCTCACCTAAAATGCGTGGATTAGGAATATTTTTAGCAAACAAATAACAAAGCTCATCCCCGCAAAATACATGAGTTTTACTCAAAGCAACCATTCTATCAGCATCCCCATCAAAAGCAAAAGCTAAAGAATAATCTTGATTTTGATTTAAAAACTCTCTAATTGCACTTAAGTTTTCTTCTTCTGTAGGATCTGGAGCGTGGTTTGGAAACTGTCCATCAGGCTCTGCAAACATTACATGAGCTTTTAAATTTAAAGCCTTGATTAAAGGCTTTATCACCACTCCAGCCGCACCATTTGTGCAATCAACACCAAATTTATAATTAAAATCCTTTAAAAAACTAAATTGCTCGCACATAAATTTCACATAAAGGCTTAAAATATCGTATTTTTCTACTTCTAAATTTTCTTCAATCTCATCATCTAAATGCTTATAAACTTCTTTTGAAAACTCTTTTAATTCTACACCAAAAAAACTTTCTTTATTGATAGTGATTTTAAAACCATTATAATCTTTTGGGTTATGAGAGCCTGTTATCATAACATTTGCATCAAATTTCAAGCCCTCATAAAGACTAAAATACCCCAATGGAGTTGGTACAAGCCCTATATCATAGATTTTTATTCCCGCTTTGTTAAGTCCACTTACTAGATAATTAAAAAGTTCATTTGCACTATATCTTGCATCATAGCCCACACTTACATTTTTACAGCCTTTATTTAGCATGGTTTGTCCCAAGCAAAAACCTATAGCCTTAACACTTTTTTCATTTAGTTCTTTGCCATAAAGCCCTCTTATATCATATTCTCTAAAAATCACATCTAACATTTTTTTCCTTTAAATTCATCTCTTCTTTAACCTAAATTTATCGTTTTTCTAAAGCAAATTTGGATAGAAAAGAAATTTTTGCTACAATTTTACATTAATTTCACTAAATGAAGGAAAATTTATGGATGAAGAATTAGAAAACGAAGAAACGAAAAAGAAAAAAGGCGGTTCACTTGTAATTATTATTGTTATTTTACTTTTTGTTTTACTTCTTAGTATTATGGGAGTGATTGCTTGGCTTATTTCAAGCAGTTCAAGTGATGAAAGTGAAGTCAAAGAAGCTCCAAAAGAAGAAGCAAAAGCTGATAAACCTAAAGTTTCAGCCCCTACTCAACGAGGTAGTGATTTTGCTAATATAGGTCCTATGTACCCACTTGATCCTTTTACCCTAAATTTACTTAGCGATAGCGGCTCAAGATATGTAAAATGCACTATAGAACTAGAACAAAATAGTGAACTTTTAAAACCTGAACTTGATAAAAAAGTCCCGGTGATTCGTGATATTATTATTCGTACATTAACAGCTAAAACTTTTGAAGAAGTAAGTACACAAAAAGGCAAAGAACGTTTAAAAGATGAGCTAGTTGGAAAAATCAATGAAATTTTAACCGATGGCTTTATTAAAAATGTTTATTTTACGGATTTTGTAGTTTCTTAAATGCGTGTAGGCTGTGATATCATCGCCATTTCTAGGATAGAAAAAATTCATTCTAGACATGGCAAAAATTTTTTGGATAAATTTCTAAGCTCAAAAGAACAAATACTCATTAAAAATCCAGCAACTCTAGCAGGTCTTTGGGCTGCTAAAGAAGCTGCTAGCAAGGCTTTGGGTGTTGGAATTTGTGAATTATGCAGTTTTTTTGATATTGAAATATCAAAAGATGAAAAAAACGCGCCTAAATTAAAATATTCTCAAAAAATTACAAAAAATTTTAATATCACTCAAACTTCCCTAAGCATTTCTCATGATAATGGTTTTGCTATAGCCATAGTGGCTATAGTTTGATTATTTTCCTATAGTTTGCTTGTCTAAATTTCTTGAAAGTATGAAATCTACCACAGGTTGTTCTCTTTTATTTGCTCTTTTACAATGATCTTTTTGAAAAAAATCTGTGATTTTTATAACAATCCTTGCCCATTTTTTACGATTTCTTTCACGCCACGCATGAGAAGAAACGCTCTCCCAAGCATAGCCATTAAACAAGCTTGCATTTACAAAATGATCTAAGGCTCTAACACCCTGTCTTGCTCGTGCGGTATTAAAAAAAGTTCCTATAATCACGATAAAAAGATATCCTAAAACTGCTAAAGGTACTATTGCACAAAGCAGAATAGTCCCTGCTAATTTTTCTTTTAAGCTTCCTTTTAAAGTGCGTTTTACACGACGACGAAAATTGGCACGAATTTTAGTTCTAACTCTTTTCATAACTCTCTTTTGCTAAATTTTATCCTCATACCATTAGCCGAACGCACTGTTAAACGCCCTACTACATCAGGTACAAAACCTTCTTCAAGTTCTAGCTTGTAAGTTTTTAAAATATTAGCCAAAATCAAAATCGCTTCTTGCATAGCAAAACCTTGTCCTATACAAATTCTTTCCCCTACCCCAAAAGGCAAATAAGCATCTTTTTTGTATTCTCCTTCAAAACGAGAAGGATTAAACCCATGTGGATTTGTCCAAAATTCTTCATGTCTGTGTATCAGCCAAGGAGCAATCACCACCCCAGAACCTTTTTTAATAAGCTTATCTCTAACTTGGGTATCTTTTTTTGCCTCTCTTGCAAAAAATCCAACAGGAGGATAAAGTCTTAAAGATTCTTTAAAAATATTTGTTAAGTATTTAAACTGTCTTAGGTGAGAAATTTCAATGGCTCCACCCTGTAAAACCTGAGTAATCTCCTCACAAGCTTTTTCTTGCTCCTTAGGATAAAGACTAAGCAAATAAAGCGTCCATGTCAAAGAACTTGCTGTGGTTTCATGTCCTGCTAAAAAAAGCATAGCCACTTGATCTAAAATTTCCTCAAAAGAAAAACGCTTATTCGTATCCGCATCCACTACTAAAAGCAAAGATCCTAAAATATCTTCAAATTCTGCATTATCTGCCATATCATATCTTGGCTTTATGATGTCACTTAAAACCTGTCTGATCACATCTCCAGCCTTAGCACGCTTACGATCTCCTAAAACATAAGAAAGCCATTTTGGAAAACGAAACATACGACGCATGGCTGTATGCACACTTTGCTCTTGAAAAGTCACAAAGGCATTTAAGATTTTTTTACCTTTTTCCTCATCGAGTTTTGAAGACATAATGGTGCGAAAAATCACATCAGCGGTAATAAAAGTCATAGCTTCATCTACTTCAATAACAGCATGATTTGGATACTTGCTAAAACGATCCATCATATCTGCCACAGCTTCACTCATAAGATTAAACACTTTATTGATACGAGTCATTTCAAAACTTGGACGCAAAAGCTCTCTTTGCTTTTTCCAAACTTCACCATTTGTAGTAAAAATGCTCTCCCCTAAAAGCGGACTTAAAAGCTCATGCAAAAATGCACTTTTAGGAAATTCTCTAACCTCATCAACCATCATTCTTTTAACTTCTTTAGTGTCATTTATAACATAAAGATCAAAATTTGGCATCTTCACATAGCCTGTTTGCATTTTATAACTACGCTCATAAAGCCCATCAAGCCAAGATCTACGCTTTAACAAAAAAGTTAAAAGTGTAGAAGCTTTATTTTTATAAGGTTTTGGAAAAAAGGGACATTCACTCATATTTTTACCTTTTCTTCTAAAAATTTAGGCATTATGATGAAAGAAAAAAAATCATAATCACCTTTAACACTAATACTATAAAGATATAAAAAGTGCGCTTTGTTTTTATCTCTTTTTATTTTTTTATACTCATGTTTTTCATATAAAGTGTGAAATTTAGTACTTAAAAATGGGGGTGTAAATTTAGCATTTACACCACTCGTGCGGAAAAAATCCACTTGAGGAAAACATGCTCCATCAATAATCGATGTGTAATCATACCATTTTAAATCAAACCTTGAAACAAATTCAAGCTTCTTTCTAAATTCATCTGCTTTTTTTTGATAACTCACTAAAGGTATACATTCTCCTAAAGTAAGAATTTTTAATTTACGAAGTAAAGATAAATCTAAATTTTGTCTCAAAATACACTCCAAAACTTCTATACAAACTATAGTTCCAACACTATGTGCTACTAAAATAAGCTCATAATCTTGTTTGCTTTCGTTTTGTTTTAGCTTCTCTACTATAGCATTTGCAAAAAGCTTGATTCTTTCTTGCATAGTGCCTGTTTTTTTATCTTGCCAAGTAGCACAAAAAGCACAAATTCTTGCTATCCAAAATACAGCTAATTTCTTACCTAATTTAAATAAAAAATGATTTAGTAAAAATCCTAAAAAACATCCTATAATGATAGCTAAAGAAAAATGCATATAATTTTGCAAAAAAGCAAAACTTCCAAAAGCTAAAACCAAAGAAAATAGTAAAGAAAATAACACATAAAAAAAAGGATAATAACCTGTGATAAGTTGATAAATCGACTCTTTGCCAAATTTGATAAAAAGCCCTGTGATAGTATAAATTCTAAAAAAACTATAACAATCTGCTAAGGCATCTTTATAATTTTCTGACCAATTTTTCTTAACAATATCATTCCATGTTAAAAAATGATATTTAGTTTGCACTCCCTCGCAAGAAATTTTAAAAAAAGGAAATTGCTCATTTTTTTCAATTTTACTTAAATCAGCTTCAATGTTAAAAGCATGAGAATAATCTTTTAGGTTTTTTTTAAATAAATCATAATAAAATCTATAACTTTTAGGATCATATCCTGCTATATAAAATACTTCCCTATTCATACAATATTTCTTTTTACTTTTAATTATAACAACTTTGCTTTAAAAGCTCTCTTAATCAAAGCTTTTTAGTCTTATTTGTCTAAAAAGAAATTTTTGTAAAAATTGCCGTTGAATTGATTAGTTTGTAAAAGGTATTTCTTAAAATTACATGCCAAAATAGGATTGGGTTTATAAGCATGAGCTTCACGCCAAAAAAATTGAAGCTTCTTTGGATAAGATAAGCCTTCAAAATCATAAAAAGCATTGCCACAAACCTTAGTCGGACAGCCTTCTAAAATAGCACTAAGGCCTACTGTTGAATTTATAGTAATACAACCTAAAGCCTTTCTTAAAAGAACTGGCAAGTGGGTATCATGAACATATAAAACCCTTCCTTCTACATGATATTTTTGACTTAAATCATTTATGAGTTTAGAATAATTCTTATAACCCCTATCCATGGGATGGTGTTTAAAAACTAGATAAGATTTAGCTCTTGCATGGTTTGCAAAAGAAAGTATGGTTTCCTCTATAAAGTGCTCTATGCTTTTTTTGTAATGATATTTAATTTGCGTATCGCTATAAACTTGTAAAATCGCCAAAAAGTACTTTTTTTCTAAATTATAAATCTTTTCATTTAGTTTTTTTTCTGTAATCTTGTAAAGATATTTTCTGTATAAAGATCTAAACCAAAATAAAAATTCAAAAGGATATAAAGTGCGATGATGAAGTTTGTTGTTAAAAAATGGGGCCAAAATAAAAGCAAACAACCAATACAAAAAGGCATCAAAAGCCATAAATTTAAATCCACCTGGAATTTCTTTTATGCTTTCTTTGGTAAAAATATTTTGAGAAAGATAAAAATTTTTATCACGCGGTAAAGAAGAATTTGCATTCACCCCATCTTTTTCCAAAGTAATACAATAAGGCCTTAAATATCCTTCTTCAAAAATCCATATTTCAACTCCTAATTCTTTAGCCACTTTAATAGCCTTAGCATGGATAATACGACAATCATTATACATTAAAATAGCATCGATTTTTTTGCTTTGAAAAAAATCTCTATAGAAATTTTCAAGATCTTTTTCATCGCACTTACACCTCGTTCCACTAGGATAGAAAAAAAAATCTCCACCGTTAAAATTGAGTTTAAAAACTTTGGTTTGTTTTTTTTTCATTTTTATTGCAAGAAGGTGAAAAAAATTTCCCACAGGTCCTTGCAAGAGTAAAACATTTTTACCGCTAAATTCTTTTTTAATTTTAGTGCTAAATCTCATTTCTTTGCTAAAAATTCATAAAATCTTCTTATTTTTCTAAGTATAAAAGTTTTAAAATCTATTGCCAATTTTATATATTTTTTTGAAAAATAAGCTTTTTGTAAATTTAGCATTATATCTAAACAAACTTCAATTTCACATAAAGTTTTTGTTTTAGGATTTATATATCTTGGATATGTGATCAAAGCACCTGCTACAAGCTCTTCTAGGCTTAGTTTTCTTGTTCTTCTTTCGCATCTATATTTATCTTTTGTTAAACCCCAGCCCGCATAAAAAGGCATGCCATAAGTAAAAACTTTTTTAGCTCTTAAAAGAGCATCAAAACCACTTGTAGAAGTAATAGTGTGAATTTCATCAGCAATTTTTATAGCACTATCAATACTGCAATCTTTTACAATCTCATCACAAAATTCCAAGATGAGTGTTTCATCTTTTAAACCTACACGGTTGCCGCTTAACACATCAGGATGGGGTTTAAAGATGATATAAGCATCTTGATTTTTAGAACGTACCTCCTTAAGCAAATCAAGAGTAGATAAGCCAAAACCTCCTAAAATCATCGAAGCATCATCTTCAACTTGAGCGGGGATTAAAATAACCTTTTGTCCTATTTTGGCATTGATTTTTAAGTCTTCATGCTTTAAACCATTATATTTTGAAAAGCGGTTCTCAAGTAAGGTTTTTATAATATTTTTTGCCCTATTTAGCATATTTTTATCAAAAATTTCATTTTGCAAAAGTTCTTCTAATTTGCTTACTTTATTTGGATCTATGTAAAGTCCTTTATCATCAACGATTAAAGAAAAAGGGCGCGTAAGATCAGAACCTAGTGAAATTGAGCGGATAAAACCATCTTCCACAAAAGAAACTTTAGGGGTAAAACTAGTTAAATTTTGCTCTTTTGCCTTTACTAAAAGCAAATTTTTAAGAGTATTTTCATCATATTTTTTACCCCAAATAAAGAATTTATCATCTTCTTTAAGCTTGTATCTAGCTAAAGATTTAATAGAATTTAAAAAAATAATTTCATTATTTTTAGCCTTAAAAAAAGGCTTGATAAAATACCTTTTCCATAAGGTAAAGCCTAGCATAAAAAGTCTATTAGAATTTGCCTTTTCTATATCTTTATATTTTGCTAAAGTTTGAATAGTATCAAAAATATTACTTTTTTGATTTAAATAAGGATTAAAATACTCGCTATAAAGTATATAAGCAGCATAGAAAACTTCTTCTAAACTTCTTTTTTGCATCCTTCTTTTACACTCTAATTTATCTTTTGTTAGACCCCAACCTGCATAAAATGGCATGCCATAACAAACACACTCGCATTCTTGTATCAAAGCTTCAAAACCCATACCAGAAGTTTTAGTATAAACCTTATCAAAAAACTCAAGCAAGGCTATGGGATTAAAATTTTCACTGATTAAAATACATTCTTTAGGTAAGGAATTTATATCTAAATCACTTTGTTTTTTACCACTTAAAACATCAGGATGGATTTTTATATAAATTTTAGAATCAGGATTTTCTTTTATGGCATCTTTTATCATATCGACAGTTTTAAAATCTTTAGCAAGCCCAAATTCAAGAGAGGCATCATTGGCCGTTTGAGCAATAATTAAAACACGTTTTTCATCTTTTTGAAAATAATCATCTGGGATATCAAGATTGTTATTATACTTGCTAATTTTATATTTTTTGATAAGCTCTATAGCTTTTTTAGCTTGCTTGATTTCTTCACCTTTAAATTCATAAGTATTTAAAAGATTTTCAAGTTTTGAAGGCATTGTTGCATCATAATAAATGCCTATATCATCTTTAACCATAGAAAAACTTGGGCTATTTTCAACCCCTAAGTTTAATGAGCGGATAAATCCATCTTCTAAAAGTATGAATTTAGTATTATATTTTTTAGCTAAATTCATAGCTTTTAAACCTGATTTTTTACGTCCCCAGCCAAAGAAAAGATCATCTTTGTTGATTTTTAAATTTTTCTTATATAAAAAAATGGTATAAAAATTTTTAACATTAGTGATAAGTTTTTTTGATGTTGAGTAATACTTCATAAATATTTCTTTTAAAAATATTTTTAAAAGAATTATAACAAATTTTTTATATCAAAAATTCAATTCTATAATTTTTATCAAAATTCAGAAAAAATATTTATATTTTTATTTTTTTGATATCTCAACCAATAACCCGCCATCATCGAAGAAATTAAAACAGTTAAAATAAGTGTTGTAAAAAAACTTACATTAATAATCTGATAATAATAGGCAACACTCGCTAAAACTATTCCTGGGCCACCTCTAGCATTCATAGTAATTGCAAAATTAATTCTTGAAATATTGGAAATTTTAACAAAATTTAATCCTATATAACAACCTAAAAATTTCAATAAACATGCAAGAACTAGGAAGAATATAAACATACTAAAAGAAAATTCATGCAAAACGTTTAATTGAATACCGATCAAAGCAAAATAAATAGGAATAAAAAATGAAAAAGCCATATCTGAAATACCGTTAACTTTTTCTCTTAATTCTTGATGATTATTTAAAATATTTTTTATTAAAAAACCTACAAGAAATGAAGTATACATAGGATTGATATGAATCATATTTAAAAAAGCTATGGATAAAAATAATACAACAAAGCTTAAAGTAAAAAAATCAATTGTATTCATGCGAAAAGAAATTTTTTCAAAGAAACGAGAAATTACCTTCACAGCTATAAATAAAAATAAAGTAAGAAAAGCGGTTTTAAGATTGCTTATTAAAGTTAAATCTTGATTTGTTGCGGCATTAATAGTAATATTTAGTAAAATCCATAAAAACAAATCTTGTATTGTTGAAGTGGTTAAAACTATGCTTGCAAATCTTGTTTTAATCACTCCTATATCAAAAAATATTTTTGATATCACAGGTATAGAAGTTACAGCAATGGCTATTAAAAAAACCAAATCAAAAGATAAATCATTCCCCTTTATTCCAATAAAACTTTCTTTAAAATAATCAATAAAAAAATATCCCACACCAGCAGATAAAAAAGTACCACCTAAAAATAAAGTAGAAATAATCTTAATATTTTGTTTTTCAAAACTAATTTGCGTATTAAACCCTGCAATAAACATTAAAAATATCAAACCTAATTGATAAAAAATATTTAATATCCTCCCTTGCTCATTAAATCCATTAAAGATATCTGTAAGTAAATCAGGAGCAAAAATATACAAACCACTTGCCCCCAAAACAAAACCACCAAAAATTTCACCAATTACTTTTGGAGCTTTAAATAAAGTAAATAATTTTCCAAAAACAAAAGAAGAAAATAATAAAACTCCTAAAGATAAAAATATAATACTAATATTCTCAGGACTTAAAGATTCAAATTTCATATTGCTTTCTTAAAGAATGATTTTTTCATTATTGATTTCATCTTGTATTAAATTTAAAATCTTAACACATTCTTCTACATAGTGTCCTACAGCTGTTTCTTCAGAAAGTTGCACACCAAAAACTCCACTTTTTGCAATATTATATAAATCATCAATTTCTGCAATAGTAGGAATAGGTTTTTCTTCCATATTTTTTAAAATTTGCGTAGCTAAAAATACTTTAATTGCATTATGATGTGCCATTTCTACAATATAATTTTGAAAACGTGGAATTTTTTCTATACCAATTTCTGTGGATAAATCTCCTCTATCAATTAAAATATATTCTACTTCTTGCAAAATACTGTATAAATTATTCACTGCTTCTAAAGTTTCAATTTTAGAAATAATCTTAGTATTTGAACGAAGCACTTGTTTTAATTCTTGTATATCACTTGCTTTTCTCACAAAAGAAGCTCCTACATAAGCTATATCAAACTCATTACAAAGCTTTATAAGCTCCTTGTCTTTTTCAAATAAAAAAGGAATATTATCATGCAAATTTCTTACGTGCATACCCTTATTATTTAAAAGCAATCCTGTGCTTTTAGATGTAAATATAATTTCTTTATCGTTAACTTCTTTTACAATAAATAAAAACACACTATCATTTGCATAAACCTCCATACCTGGTTTAATCAGCTTATAAAATTCTTTATAGTTAAACTGATCGATTTTTAAAGAAAAATCCTTATCTTTTTCTACTTGAATAGCCTCGCTAATCCCTGAAGTTCTAATTTTATTTCCTGGTAAATCAATCAAAATATCAATATCAACTTTTTGTTTTCTTAAATTAATAATAGTATTTTTAATACTCTCTATATCTCCATGAGCTCCATTGATTCTATAAATAAATTTATCTTGATGAATTTGATTAAGATTTATCTTTCCACCTAAACTAGGACCTGTTGTTAAAATAAGCTTCTTCATTGTCAATCCTTTAATCAATAAAAATATTTTCTCTACCTAAAGCAAGTATACTAGCAGAAATTTCCGAACGCATCATAAGTTCGCTAGGAATTTTACCTTCACTTAAATCCTTTCTAATTTGCGTACCGCTAATTGCAATTCTATGTTCTTTATAATGTGCACAATTTTTTTCACTCACAATTTTTTGACATTTAGAACAATAATAAGGTTCTTTCAAAAGTAAAAAATCTATACCTAAATCATAACGCATTGATAGATCTTTAGCCAACTTTTGCGCCTCGTAAATTCCATAATAATCTCCCACTCCCGCATGATCTCTGCCAATGATAAAATGGGTACAACCCATATTTCTTCTAAGTAAAGCATGAAAAATAGCTTCTTTAGGACCCGCATAACGCATAGCAGTTTGTAAACCTTGAATATAAACTCTATCTTTAGGATAAAACTCATCAAACATAGTTTTATAAGCACTCATCACTGCTGCTTCGGTAAAATCTCCTTGCTTTTTCCAGCCTGTTAGAGGATTAATAAACAAAGCATCGCAAATTTCAAGCGCAATTCTTTGCAAATGTTCATGAGCTCTGTGGATAGGATTTCTTGTTTGAAAACCCACTATGGTCTTAATATCAGCATTAAAAACATCTTTTAAAATATTTTTATATAAAGAATCTTTATAAAATTCTTCTTTAAGTTCTATTTTTCCACCAACACGCAAAGAAGAGCGTTTTTTTTCTTTTATAATACCAGGATGTTTTTCATCTTTAGTTTGAAAAATTTCATAAAGATCCTGATCTTGAACGCAAAATTTATCTTCGATTTGAATATTTCCTATAAATTTGTCTTGATAATATAAATCTTGCTTTTGTCCCACATAAATATCTTTAAAATCATCCACTTCTAAAGTAATAGGCAAGGTCCATATTTCACCATTTAAAAGTTGCATTTCATAAATTACTTTTTTATATTCTTCATAATTCATAAAACCTTCCAAAGGATAAAACACACCGCTAGCAAAATATTTTAAATCTAGGAAATTTTCATGGGTAACTTGTAACATTTATTCGCGCTTTGAATTATCTAAATTTTGAGAAAGCGCTGTTAAAATAAGGCAAACCTTATCATCAAGTGCTGTCATTTGAGTATTGTCAATCACTAAATCAGCTTTTGGTTCATCATACGGAATGTCTACACCCACGACATTTGAAATTTCACCCTTTAAAGCTTGGGTATATAAATTCTTTTTATCGCGTCTTTTCAACTCTTCAAATTCACATTTTATATAAATTTCAAAATAATTTTTTAAATATTTGCGGTTATACTCATAAATTTCATTCCACATAGAAATCGCACTTACAATAACTATCATTCCTTGATTGCTTAAAAAACGAGCAAAATCGGATCGTTTAAAGGATACATCCATACGACCTTTTTTATCATAGGAAAAATATCCCAAAAGCTCTCTTAACTCATCTCCATCAAGATAGATAACATTGTCATATTTCTCTTTTAATTTTCTATACAATGCTTGCGCTATATAACTTTTACCACTTCCTGCTAAACCTGTAAGCCAAATAGTTAAATTATGTTTCATTACACATCTGCTCAAATTTTTGATAATATTTCCATTGTTTTAAATGCTTTGGATAATTTATTTTTATAAAATTTAATTCTTCATCTAAAATATCTTTTAATTTTAATCGCAAATCTTTTCTCATTTGTAAATATTGCAAAATTTCTTCTTCTGTAATAAGATTGTTTTTAATCTTTATCTCATTCTCTTCAAACGCATCCATATAACCGTTTAAATATTTTTTGCTATCTGTAAAACATTTTTGATTATTCTTTAAAATATTATATTCTTTTTGTTTTATTAATAAAATAATATTATCAAACACTAACTTTCTTTCTTTAAAAATTTCAGAAGTAATGTCAATATAGTCTTCATTTATCATCTTAGGCCCTAAAGAATTAAAATACATAAGATTTTTTGTAGTAATTACTATATTAATACAAATTTCACCTATAACAATAGAATATACAACTGGAAGCACAACCAAATCACCTTGATGGCGATTAATTCTTTTAGAAAAAAAAGAATAATCACATTTTACATTAAAAAATTTATCAGCTATAAAATCAAATGTTTTTCGAGCATTTAAACCAGAGATTTCATTAAGTTCAAAACACAATACATCTTTTTTTAAAATTTTAATTCTTTGATATGATTTAAAGTAAAGTTCATAATTATCTAAAACTTTTATCAAGCTATTCAATTCAGGTTTGCTTGAATTAGAATACCAGTAAAGTATTTCTGGAAAAAGCTCTTTAAAATTTGAATTTAAAGTTATCTGTTTCATCATTGGTTTTATTTTACTGTTTTGGTCACCTATATGATTTATTGCATGCCTGATAATTGATATTGGATCTCTACATATATACAATAAAGGAACATTACTAGTAAATAAATAGTAAATTTTATCATTATTTTCAAACACTCTTGGGGCTATTGCTACATGTGTTTTTTTGCTTAATATATACGTATAATTATCAATATAAACTTTTTTTTCATCTTCCCAACCATTTGCATTAATAGTTGAAATATCTGAATAATTAAAAAATGTATAAATAGCCATTGTTCCACTACATGCAGCCCATAGCCATATTAATTTATAATTTTCAGGCAATGGTAAATTCATTTTCCAGGCTAATTCGCCTGAAATATTATGATAATTTATTTTTTCTGATTGATCATTAAGTTTTTTAGGGTCAAGTAAAGAAGGATAAGGATGATTTACATCTTGAAATCTTTGCTTAAAATCACTTGATAACAACCATTCTTGTATCATTTCCAAATGATTTAGTGTATAATTAAAATTTTGAAAAATAACTTTTAATACTGGCATATAATTTTTATGCGAGTCTAAAATAAGTTTCAAATTATCTAAATTACACATGAATAAATTTTTATTTTCAGCGAGTATAATATAAATATTTTCTTCAAACTTTTTAGAAAGATCTAAAATTTCTTTTATTATTTTATAATATTTTTTAGTTTGTTCTATATTTTTAAAAAGAAAAAAATACCCATCTCTAAACTTATTCATATCAGCCTTGATTAAAACTTCTCCTAGCATATAAGATAAATGAAATTTATATCTCAGGGATTCACTATAATCAGGACATGTTTCCAAACTTGGATATTTAAGTTGAGGAAAGATTTGTATGGTTTGTTGATAAATTTTTTGTTCTTTTTTATGTTGTTTTTTAATTTTATAAAGTTTTTTAAATAATGCTATATACCCCCCCCCATTGTTTGTAAAATCAATCATAGCTTGACCCAGTTTATAGGCTAAATGATTTTTTACTCTTTCTATAGCTGAGTTTGGGTTATGCATGAAAATTCCTTATAAAATTTTAGTCTCTCTCAAATCCCTTTTCAACCTAGGCACATCTTTGAGAATAAATTTGATATACCCCCCCCTATACCAATTCTTACTAGCTTTAATAAAAGCTTCTCCTAATTTATAAGTAAAACATTCTTTTTCTTTTAAAGCTTCTTGATAGTCTGGGTAGGATTCTAAAGAAGGTAAAGCTAAATTTGAGTTTTTTTTTATTTTTTCTTCGTAAACTTTTTGTTCAAATTTATGTTTATCCTTTATATATGATAATACAAAAGGCATTCTTATATAGCCTAATATACTTTTTGAATTAGTAATTAAGACTTGTCCTAGTTTATAGGATAGATGGTCTTGGATACGAGACTTGGCTGAATCAAATTTTAACCTAGTTTCAATCTGTAAAGAATGCGTCTGTACTAATTTCATTCTTAAATTATATTCTTCTATAATATTCTTATAATCTTCAACTGGAGGTATTAAATATGAAAAATCATAATTTGTTGCAACATTTTTTAAATTACTTTCTTTTATATTATTAAATTTAGCTAACAAAAAATAAGATATGCCACAATGATTAGCAGTATTAATATATTCACCCTTAGGAACCCATACGCTTGGTTCTGTAACACTGTTATTTTCTCGATTAAATTGCATAAAACTAGATTTATCAATAATAAATTCTTTTTCAAGGCTATGAAAAAGATAATAAGATGATTTTATTCCTTTAACAATTTTTGTTGTTTGGTTTTTTAAAATAAAACTTGAAAAACAATAATCATTTTTTTCTTGAAAAAAATTACAAACAGCAATTCCAATAACATGATATCCTGCTAAATTATTATTAAAATAAAGTCTTGTGTTATTGTCAAGTTTATATATATTTTCATTAAGTATAGAATTTTTTAATTTTTTACATTCTAAATTATAACTTAAGTTAAATATTTCCAAAGGAGATTTAATAATAAAATTAGGTATCACAATGTTTTTCTGTATTGTTTTTTTAAAACAGTAAATTTCTTTTATAATATTTTTTCCAAGAATTTGCATAATAGATCCCAACTGATGGTATCGATCATTAGTTGAAAAAAAATCATTTACCTTCTTTTTATTATAATATTTTTGCATATCTATATAATTAAAATTGTAAGTTTGAATTTTGTTTTTTATAAGATTATTAATTTTATTTAAATTATTTTCACATTCTTTTGTTAAAGATTGCATAGGTAGTAATATATTAACAATCCTTGTATTTAGATTTGATAAAATTCTAAACAGTATTTCCAAATTTCTATCAAGTATTTTTACATCAAATTTTACATCATTGAACATACCATATTCATTTAAATTAAGCTCTATAACAATCAGCATTGTTGCTTGAAAAACCCTTTTGTTCTTGATAATTTGAAAAATCTTTTGAAGAGAATCTGATGCCCCTAAAGCAAAATTATAAAATTCTAAATTACATGTTCTATTTTTATCTTGATTATATTTAATTATGCCTTCTCTTAATCCTTTCTGGAGTCCATTTACCATAACTGAATTGCTTCCACCAAGTAAAACTACATTTTGATTATTCATTTTTAAACCTTTCATAATCTCTAGGCACGCCAATATCTATAAAATAATCATCAAAAATACAAGCTCTAGCCTTTAGTTTTTTATAGTTTTCTTGTAAAAACTCTTCAAAAGAAAATTTTTTCTCTAAATCAAATTCATTAAAAATATCTTTAGCTAAAAGATAAATTCCACCATTGATTAAACCTTGCTTTTTAAATACCTTTTCCTCAAAAGAAATTACAAAACCTTGTTCATCAACATTTACTGTGCCATATCTATCAAAATCATTCATTTGCTTTAAAGCAAGGCAAATTCTACTTCCATTTAGCTTTAATTTACTTAAATCTATATCAAAAAAAGTATCGCCATTTAAAACATAAGCTTTATTTTTTACAAATTTCAAAGCTTCTTTTATAGCTCCACCCGTTCCTAGAGGCTCTTTTTCTATGCTGTATTTTATTTTTATACCTAAAAACTCATCTTTAAAATACTCTTTTATCACTTCATATTTGTATGATACTGCTAAAATTACTTCTTTTATACTTTGCTTTTTAAGATACTCAAAAATAAATTCTAAAAAAGGTTTATCATTTATCGGTGCCATAGGCTTTGGAATGTCTTTTACAACACTTTTAAGCCTTGTTCCTAAGCCACCGCAAAGTATTATTGCTTGCAAGAAAAACCTTTACCAAAAAGCTCTTCTTCAACGATAGCACAAATAATATGTCCTATTAAAATATGTGCTTCTTGAATTCTTGGCGTGCAAGTTGAAGGCACTTTTATACAATAATCACAAAGTTCATTCATAGCCCCGCCACTAGCTCCACTTAAGCCTATACTTATGATTTCTTTTTGTTTGCAAAACTCTAAAGCTTTTAAGATATTTTTACTATTTCCACTTGTTGAAATGCCTATAAAAACATCTCCTTTAACTCCTTGAGCTTGTACTTGTCTAGCAAACAAATTTTCATAACCATAGTCATTGCCAATAGCTGTTAATACGCTAGTATCTGTCGTAAGTGCGATACTTGCGATCCCTGGTCTATCAAAATAAAATCTACTTACAAATTCTCCTGCGATATGCTGTGCATCAGCTGCGCTACCACCGTTTCCTGCAAGCAAAGTTTTGTTACCATTTTTATAAGCTTTTATGATTTCTAATGAAGCATTTTTAATAAGAGTTATTAAATTCTCATCTTTTAAAATTTGCTCTTTTACCAAAATTGATTCTTGAAAATGTTCTTTTACATAAGAATTTAAATTCTCCATGATTTAACCCCCTCTTTTGTAAATGAAAAATCCTGCACATAACCTTGCTCTTTGCTTAAAGCTTTGATTAGGTTGTATTTTTTAGTAGGATCTATGAAAAAAAACATAAATCCACCTGCTCCTGCTCCACTGGTTTTGCCACTATAAGCTCCATTTTGCATAGCTAAATGATAAATTCTTTCAAGCTCATCGTTGCTAACGATTTCTGAGATGATTTTTTTTGACTGCCAAGACTTACCTAAAATTTGCGCTAAAGTATCAAAATCCGCCTTAAATAAAGCTTCTTTCATCTTGATGGCATCTTGTTTTATCGCGTGCATGGCCTCTAAAGACTTTTCATCTCCAAGCTTTCCTTTTTTATGCTCTTCTATATCTTTTGCTTCTCTTGTGATATTTGTAAAATAAAGCACAGTTCTAGCTTCAAGCTCACTAGCTATCCAGTTTTTAATACGCAAAGGATTAACGATTACTCTTTTATTATCATAAAATTCCATAAAATTAAATCCCCCAAAAGTTGCGGCGTATTGATCTTGTGCTCCGCCTACTATGCCTAAATCTTCTCTTTCTATCTCATAAGCAAGCTTAGCGATTTCATATTCCCCTAAAGGTAGATTAAGCCATTCTGTAAAGGCTTTTATAACCCCCACAACCAAAGTCGAGCTTCCACCCAAGCCACTACCACTTGGTACATCTGAGTATGTATGCAAAGAAAAACTCAAAGGTTTTTTTGTAAAATCTTTTACAATGCGATTGTAAATACTTTTAAAAATATCTAACTTTCCATCATTTTCTAAAAATTCTTTGCTTTTATACTCACAGTAAGAATTTGTATCAGGAGAATCAAAAATGATTTTTTCATCTTCTCTTTCGATCAAAGTACAATGTATGTATAAAGATATGGTCGCATTTAAAACATAACCTGTGTATTTATCACAATATAAATTTATATCAGTTCCCCCACCTGCTAGACCGAGGCGAAGTGGAGTTTGTGTGCGTATAGTTTTCATCTATTCAAAGGAATCCTTCCTTTTTTAATCTCATCTCTCCAATGATTTAATAAATCCTCAAACATTTTTCTAGCTGGAATTTCTGGTTTCCAATTGATAAAACTTTTGATTTTTGTATTATCAAACATTTGATAGTCTGCATCAATAGGACGTAGTCTTTCTTCATCTTGTTCTACTTTAATATCTTTTCTTGTAGAAAAAGATAAAAGTATATCAATAACCTCAGGGAGTTTAAAAGCTTCTTCTCCTGCTATATTAAAAGCTTCCCCACAAGGAACTTTTCCTTTTTCACTTTCAAGAGAAAGTAGATAATAAGCCCTTATAGCATCACGACAATCTTGAAAAGTTCTTACGCTTGAAAGATTTCCAACCTTGATAACCGGTTCTTGATAACCTGCCTCAATAAGTGCAATTTGCTTTGCGACAGTGCTTTCAAAAAATACATCAGAACGTCTTGGGCCACTATGTGTTCCCATTCTTGTAACAAAAGTGCGAATGTTATAAGCTTCGCCATAAAATCTTCCTAAATAATCAGTGCTGATTTTGCTTATACTATAAGGACTTGCACCGTGAAAGGCGGTTTCTTCATTAAGCTTAATGCCTGCTTTTGCCTTGCCATAAACTTCGCTTGAAGAGCAAACATGCACTACGGGATCATAGTCGTCTTTCACCTTTAAAATTCTAATGTTTTCCAAAATATTTGCTGTGCCTATGATATTTGTTTGTAATGTTTCTATAGGTATATCAAAAGACGTTTTTGGATAAGACTGCGCGGCCAAATGAAAGATCACATCCGGTCTTTTGCTCTCAAAAAGTTTTTGAAGACTAGAGTAATCATTTAAATCTGCATAAAAAATGCTAATTCTATCTTTTTTATTAATTCTATCGCTTAAATGATAGATATTGTCCATAGGCTCTTGCCAACGCATCATACCTATAATATCATAGTCAGTATTTTTCAGAAGAAAATCTGCCATTTGCGAACCAACTTGTCCTGTAAATCCTGTAATTAATGCTGTTTTACTCATGATTTTTCCTATTGTCTTATATTTTGCTCTTTTAAATACCATTCATACATCATCTTAATGCCGTCTTCAAGCTTGATTTTTGCCTTCCAGCCTAATTTTCTAATTCTTTCAGTATTGGTTGTCTTTAACATTGTTCCATCAAGCTTGGAAGAGTCAAAAATGATATCCCCTTTATATCCTATAATGTCTTTTATCAAAAAAGCAACTTCTTTAATTGAGTAATCCTTGCCATCAGCTAGATTCAAGTGAGTATTATGAAAATTTTCATCATATTTTTTCAACATAGAAGCATCAATTTTATCCATTGTAAAAATACATGCATCTGCAACATCATCCACGTAAATAAATTCTCTTCTAGGGTTACCACTTCCAAGCAATGTAACCTTATTCTCATCAATATCAAATTGACTTAAATATTTTAAAACATCTTGTATATTATCCAATCTCAAGCTATTAAACAACTCTTGATGCTTTTGCTCATTTAGCAATTTTCCTAAATAAATTTTTGCAAATATTGCAGGAAAAACATGAGCTGTGGCTAAATTAAAATTATCCCCAGGTCCATAAATACTTGTTGGAACTAAAGTAATAAAATTTGTGCCAAATTGCTGGTTATAAAACTCGCACATTTTATTACCTGTAATTTTAGCAACCGCATAAGGCTCATTAATAAATTGCAATTTTCCCTCAAGCATACTTGTTTCCTTTATCGGCAGTGATGCATCCTGCGGGTAAATACAAAGAGAACTTAAGTAAAGTAATTTTTTACAATCATTCTTATAAGCTTCATGTAGTACAAAAGTTTGCATTATTAAATTTAAATACAAAAAATCAGCTCTTCTCTCTAGCTGTTCCATCATGCCACCCATTTTAGCAGCACAGAAAAAGACATATTCTGGTTTTTCTTTTTTAAAAAAATCGGTTACAGCTTGCTGATTTGTCAAATCAAGTTCAGAATGAGTTCTAAAAATTAAATTTTCATAGCCATCATTTTGTAATTTTTTTAAAATTGAAGAACCGACTAAACCTGTATGTCCTGCTATATAAATTTTAGAATCTTTATTCATTATTTATCCTTATTCATTGCAAGAATATCACGCTCTGAAAGAATAGGAGATTTTGTTGGCCAATCTATAGCGATTCTTTCATCATTCCAAGCATAAGTAAATTGATCAGGAGCATCTAAATATTCGCCCTCATAAGCAAGCTTATAGTAATACACGGCTTCTTTTGAACTTACATAATGAGAATTTCCCATATTTGGCGGCAATAAAATAAGCTGTTGATTTCTAGGGCTTATAATAAATTTCTCCCATTTTAGATAAGTTGGCGAATTTTTTCTGCAATCAACCACAACTTGATGCACTTCTCCATAGACACAAGTTACAAGCTTATAAGTTTTTACATCACCATGAATTCCACGTAAAACATTAAAATGAGAATTTATAAATTTATCATGCTTAAACTTAATTCCATTTGGCACTAAATTACTCAAATATTCATCTGTAAATGCTGTCCATATATCACCCCTTAAATCACTAAATTTATTCGGAGTTATTATATATACCCCGTTCAAAATTTTAGATTCTTCTATGTTAAATTTTATTTCCATTTTTTTCCCTTCTAAATTTGGCATTAAAATTATAAATTCTAAAAATAAAACTAAACGGATGCTTTATAAAAAGTTCTCCCAACCTATAAGAATAATAGTTTTTTATAGCAAATCCTTCTTCTTTATCACTATATGAATCTAAACTTGGTAGTTTATATTTTGAATCAAATTTACAAATCATTCCATATTTAATTTTTATTATTTTATGAAAAATTAAAGTTTGAAATATCTTGAAAAACATTTTAAAGACATTTTTTTTATTATCAATTAAAATCCTACCTAACTTATACGCTAAATGGTTTTTTACTCTTTCTTTAGCACCAATTAATATCGTATCACTTGTGTTATAACTTACAAGAAAAAAATGATATAAAGAATTATACATATCATTATATTCAACACGCTCTTTTGAATTTTTAAAAATATTTTCTAAATAGGAATTATCTATTTTTTTTCCTTTAAACATTTCTCTTAGAAATAGTCCTATATAAGGATATAATATTAGATCTTTAATTTTAAGCAACTTAACAAAAATAAAAGAATATAAAAATTTATTATTATATGCATTAATAAAGAACAAACTATCCTCTAAAAATAAATATGAATATCTTTCCTTGAAAAGTAAATTCAATTCTTTTAGTTTATTCATATCCAATAATAAATTAATATACAATATACTATAAGTTTTACAATTGGGATAAAAAGACATTGCATTAATGAGATGTTTACGTTGAGTAAAATAACTCATCGACAATTTATTAGATAAAAGATATAAATAAAAATATGAAAAAGACTGATACTCTTTTTTAAGACCTTGAAGAGACTTTACACGACTACATATAATCGAATATTGTTCATTTATAGTAAATAAATCATAAATAGAAACTATTGAATTACAATTTCTGCTTATTCTGTAAGCTAGTTGTGAAAAACCAGAAGAACCTGAAGCATAAATACCATTTGAATTAGACATTAAAATCACATCTGAAAAATTCTTATCAAAACCACTTATATGAATATTAATACACTCCGAAGGTAATAAAACAAATCTATTGTTCAAATTGTTAGATTTTGTTTTTATAAGCCTAATTAATTCTAAATCATCGCCAAATATTACTATATTTTTATCTTTTAATGTTTTATTAATTACTTCCAATATGAGACAAAGCTCACTTGCTTTTTTCCTTCCAAAAAAAATATCTTTTCCATTATTATTTAATAATATATCTCCAATTCTAATATGAATAGCATAAAAATTAAAATTAATAGATTTTTCAACTAAAGCTATCAAATTAATAACTTTATTTGAAAATCCTATTTCATTCCAAAAAATTTTCTTTAATAAATTTAAATATTCAATTTTATCTACATCTATACATAAATCCGATAAATCATATTGGGTGCTAATATAGCCATATTCACAAGATTGTTCATATTCATGAATTGTTTTTAAAACATACTTTTTATTTTTCAAAAAAATACCAATCCCATCTTTTGCTATGAAATTAACTTTATCTGTTAGTGAATATTTATGAATAAAATCTTCATTAAAAATATCTTTTTCACTTGGAAAGTCATCAAATGGATTGATCACTTTATCAACATTAAATTTTACTCTTGGCACATTCCAAATATAACCGAATTTTAAATTTACTTTTTTACTTATATATATAGCATTTAACAATGCCAATATTCTCTCACCAAAAGCATCTCCTCTGCATGCAATAATCAATTTATTCATTTTATCTCCAAATAACTTTGCTAGTAGCTATTGAAAAATAGCAACATATTTATTCCTAAATTTGCAATTTTCCTTTATATTTTTTTGAATAAAAATAGAAGTTAAATACTCAGCACAAAAACCTAATTCTCTTTTCTCATGGGTATTTCTTACTTCTAAATCTTCCTTCATTATATCATAAACTAAAAAAATTAGCTCAAATATAAAAGAACAATAGGAAAAAAATAACTCTTTTTTCATTATAAACATATTACAAGGATAATAACTTGTTCCGGAAATGAAATTTTCTACTTCATTTTTATATTTTTCATTATTTTTCAGCAAATAAATTAATAGTTTATATCCAATTGTTAATCTTACATTTTGTTTATGATAAACAATACCAGGATACCAATCTTCAATACATTTATATTTATAAAAATTTAAATTTAACGGAGAATCTAAATAAAATTTTTCCGGAATAATTAGATCAATGTCTTTAATTATATCATATAAGGCATCGTACCTATAATTATAAATATTTTTTATACTCTCTATAAATGGCCATCCATTTTCGTGCAATACTAAATCAGAAATATTATCACTTATAATAAAATGTCTTCTATAATGAGCATAACCTATATAATCAGGATTACCTAATTTATCATAATTTTTCCAAGCCCAATAAATTCCAGTTAATTCATTTAAGTAGCGATTTAAATGTGATATATTATCTCCTGTATCATCTCCTATCATATTTTCACACATCCACTGAAAATCTTCCTTAGACATTTCTCCGTCTTTAGAAGCTTCAGTTGCTAAAGCTCTTCCTAGGTGAATAGGGGTTAAAATATCATCTTTAAGCAACTCAGCTGGTTTATGGTAGCCCACAAGTATTTTGATGCTTGGATTTTGATTTTCTTTTTTTTCTTTCATTGTGACAACTCCTTTATAAATTTTAACACTCTCTCTACAGCCTTATCCATATCATAATATTTATAATCGCCAAGCCTACCTAAAAAATACACATTTGTAAGTTGAGCAGATTCTTTTAAATATTTTTCATATAGCTTTTGATTTTCATCATTAGGTATAGGATAGTATCTTTCGTTCTTACCTTCTTCGTATTCACAAGGAAATTCATAAGAAAGTATGGTTTTAGTAGATTTTTCATCAAGATAATATTTATACTCAACACTTCTTGTAAAATCATAATTTTCAGGGTAGTTTATCTGAGGGCCTGATTGCATATACTCTTTATCAAAAGTTTCAAATACTATATTTAAACTCCTATAAGGTAATCTTCCAAATTTATAGTCAAAAAATTCATCAATCGCTCCTGTATAAAATAATCTTTCGTATTCTATATCTTTTTTTATGTCTTTAAAATCAGTATTTAATTGTACTTTTATCAAAGGATGATTGATGATATTTTCAATCATTTTTGTATAACCATCTTTTGGTATAGCTTGATAAGTATCTACAAAATATCTATCATCACGACTTATATATACAGGAACTCTTGCACTAACTGAAAAATCAAGTTCTTCAGGTTTTACACCCCATTGTTTTACTGTATATCCCAAAAAAACTTTTTTATAAATATACTCGGCTAAAAATTCTAAATCTTTATCGTTTGCATTTTTTAATTCTAAAATAGGAATTTTGGAATTAAAAGTAAATTTACTTACTAATTTTTGTTCAAGCTCTTTAGCTAAATACTCTGGAAAAACTTTGTGCAAAGTATCAAGATTAAATGGGATATTTACCTCTTTGCCATCTATAAAAGCTTTTACTCTATACATAAAATAATGCCATTTTGTAAAACGACTTAGATACTCCCAAACTTCTTTTATACTAGTGTGAAAAACATGAGGTCCGTATTTATGCACAGTTATATTACTCTCTTGATCTTTATAATCATAAATATTTCCGCCAATATGTTCTCTTTTGTCTACAATTAAAACTTCTTGTCCTTTACTAGCTAAACGCTCAGCTAAAATCGCCCCACTAAGCCCACAACCTACAATTAAATTTTTTACTTTTTTCATTTTAATACTTTCTATTATTTTCCCAATCCCAAGCACTTTTAATTATATCTTTAATATCAGTATATTTTGCTTTCCAAGATAAGATTTCTTTTGCTTTTTTATTATCTGCGTATAATCTTGCAGGATCCCCATCCCTTCTTGGTGTATAATTTATAGGGCACTTTTTACCACTTACAATTTCAGCTGCACTGATGATTTCTTTTACACTTGTACCTATTCCGGTACCAAGATTTATACAACCGCTAAATTTATGTAAATTTTCCAAGGCTAAACGATGAGCCAATGCTAAATCTTCTACATGAATATAATCTCTTATACAAGTTCCATCTTCGGTATCATAATCATTTCCAAAAATATTTATAGCAGGAATTTCTCCTTTTATAGCCTTTAAAACTAAAGGAATTAAATGAGTTTCAGGTTCATGACTTTCTCCGATAAGTCCATCCTTACTTGCACCTGCTGCATTAAAATATCTTAAAGAAATATGCCTTAAACCATAAGCTTTTTCATAGTCAGCAAAAACTTGTTCTATCATAAGCTTAGTTCTTCCATAAGCATTAATAGGATTTTGAGGATGTTTTTCATCAATTGGAGTATATTGTGGTTCTCCGTAAGTTGCACAAGTACTTGAAAATACTATATCCTTAACATTATTTTCAAGCATTGCATTTAAAAGATTTATAGTTCCTACTACATTATTTTGATAATATTTTGCAGGATTTATAACACTTTCTCCTACATAAGCAAAAGCTGCAAAATGCACCACTGCGTCTATTTTTTCTTGCTTGAAAACATTGGTTAAAGAAAAGGTATCTAGTAAATCTGCATGAATAAATTTAGCTCTTTTGTCTATAGCTTGTTTGTGTCCATAAATAAGATTATCCATGACAATACAATTATAATTATTATCTAGTAAATGTTTTAAGGTATGTGAGCCTATATATCCTGCACCACCTACAACTAAAATATTCTTCATCTACCTACACCTTGATACTCAAAACCTAACTTTATAGCTTCATTTTTATCAAGTAAATTTCTTAAATCAATAATTTTTTTATGATTTAACAAATCATAAGCTTTTTTCAAATCAAGACTTGAAAATTCTTTCCATTCTGTTAATATAGCTATCGCATCAGCATCTTTTATAGCTTCATACATGGAATTAGCATAATCAATCCTATCTCCTAAAATTTGCTTAGCTAAATCCATAGCCTTTGGATCATAAGCGCAAATTTGAACTTTTTGTTCCAAAAGCTTAAAAACAATATCTACAGCGGGACTTTCTCTACAATCATCAGTGCCATCTTTAAAAGCAAGGCCAAGTACGGCTATTTTTGGATTTTTGATATCTTTAATGCTATTTAAAATTCTTTCACTCATGTGATTTTTACGCTCTTCATTGCCTTTAATAGCTGCATTGATTAAAGTTAAATCGATATCATTTTGCTTACCCATAAAAGCCATAGCTAAAGTATCTTTTGGAAAACATGAACCTCCATATCCAGGCCCAGGATTTAAAAAGCGATTTCCTATCCTAGTATCAAGTCCCATACCTCTAGCCACTTCTAAAATATCAGCTCCAGCTTTTTCACAAAAATTTGCCATTTCATTAATATAATGAATTTTAATAGCCAAAAATGCATTTGAGGCGTATTTAATAGTTTCTGAAGAACGGCGATTTACAAAAAGCAACTCACTTTTTCCTTTAAAAGGCTCATAAAGCTTTTCTATCACTGCTTTTGCTCTTTGTGAATTTGTTCCTACTATAATTCTGTCTGGATTGAAAAAATCATATACTGCAAAACCTTCTCTTAAAAATTCAGGCAAAGAAAGAACATCAAACTCTGCATTTGGATTTTTCTTGCTAATTAAACTTTCTATATCATCGCCTGTGCCAACAGGAACAGTGGATTTTGTAGCAATTACTGTATAACCTGTTAAATAATCCGCTAACTCAGTCGCAGCTGCATGAATATACTTCATATCTGCTTCTTTTGTAACTGGGTGCGGTGGAGTTCCTACTGCTATGATCACTAAATCTGCATCTTTAATACCTTCTTTCATAGAAGTTGTAAATTTTAAACGACCTTCTTTTACATTTTTATGAAAAAGATCTTCAAGATTATCCTCATAAATTGTTAAAATTCCATTATTTAAGGTATCAATTTTTGATTTTTCTCTATCTATACAAATAACATCATTTCCAAGTTCTGCTAGACCAACACCTGTTGGAAGTCCAACATAACCTGTTCCTATAATTCCTATTTTCATATATTTTATCCTTTAAATTCTGTAATTTTTTCTTTAAAATACTTTATAGTTTTTTCTAAACCTTCATCTAAATTTATCTTTGGCTCCCAATTAAATTTAGCTTTAGCTAAAGAAATATCAGGTCTTCTTTGAGTTGGATCATCTAATGGCAAATCTTTATAAATAATCTTTGATTTAGAACCTGTTTTTTCTATAATTTTTTGTGCTAATTCTTTTATAGTAAATTCACCAGGATTGCCAGTATTTATAGGCCCTTGAAAATCTTTTGAAGAATTCATCACTTTAATAATAATATCAATCAAATCATCAACATAACAAAAAGAACGCGTTTGCGAACCATCTCCATAAATTGTGATATCTTTTCCGATTAAAGCTTGACATATAAAATTACTTACAACCCTGCCATCATTTGGATCCATATTTTCTCCATAGGTATTAAAAATTCTTATTATTTTAATATCCACACCTTCGTGTCTATGATAATCAAAAAACAAACTTTCAGCACATCTTTTCCCTTCATCATAGCAAGCGCGAATTCCTATAGAATTTACATTACCTCTATATTCTTCGTTTTGTGGATGAACGAGTGGATCTCCATAAACCTCTGAAGTTGAAGCTTGCAAAATCGTTGCATTATGCTCTTTTGCAAGTTCAAGCATATTTATAGCGCCATACACACTTGTTTTTGTTGTTTTTATGGCGTGTTTTCCTTGATAAGCAGGCGGAGAAGCTGGACAAGCAAAATTATAAATTTGATCAAGCTTTTGTGTGATTTTTAGTGGCTCACAAATATCATGCTCTATAAAAGTAAAATTCTCATTTTCTAAAAGTTCTTTGATATTTTCCATTCTACCTGTATAGTTATTATCTACACAAATAATTTTATTGCCTTCACTAAGCAGTCTTTTACATAAATTAGAACCTAAAAATCCCGTTCCCCCAGTGATTAAAATAACTCTCATTATAAATACTTTCTTAATTTCAATAAAAGTTATTATTATAATTCAAACTAGCTTATATTAAAATAATTTTTAAAAATTTCCCTAAACGATAAGAATAATGTTTTTTGATTTTTCTACTTTCTAGATCTTCACCAGAAGAAGAAAAAACAATAAAAGGGTAATTTTTGATTGTTTCTTGAAACAACTCTTGTTCTTTTTGAATATTTAATATCATTTTTTTAGCATTTAAAACAATTTTTATTAAACCTCTTAAACTTCTATAGTTAGATAAAACAAATTGCCCTAAACGATAAGACAATTGATATTTAAGACATTCTGCTCCACTTAAATGAAATTTTTCAAAATAATCTTTTAATTCTTGCAGTTTATTTTTAAGTAACAACGGATCTTTATCTATAAAAAAAATAATCAAAGTTCTATCAAGCAAAGTAGGCAAAAATGTTTGTTCGACGAGGATTGATATTTCATTATTTGAATTATATTTTAAAACTTTTATCAATTCCAAACAAGTAAAAATCCAATTCATAGACATTTGGTACCTTTTCAATTCATAGGTATTTTTATCAAATTCTATATATAAAGCATACAAATAAGAGTTAGTATTTATGCTATATTGTTTTTGATTGCTTATACTGCTTTCTCTAAAACGATATATATACTTTTTCTCAGGATATATATATATATTATCAGTCATAGAAAAAAGTGCTATACCAAAATGATGATCTTCATGGATGATCTGATTGATAAATTTAATATTAATTTTTTGCAAAAAAGTAAAGTCAATCATTCCTTGCCAAGCATACCAAAATAAATAATTACCTATTTCTCTAGTCCTTTTTAACCATTGCAAAGGAGTAATGATTTGTTCTTTTGCGTAATTATAAATTTCCATTTGAGTTGCTTTATTTTTATTTAAAAACTTATAATCAAACCAAAGAACATCAACCCCATTCATTCTTTTTGCACACTCTTCTATACAATCAAGTTCCCAATAATCATCAGAATCTAAAAAGATAATATAATCTATACTAGGATAAATAAAATCAGCTAAATCTTTAGTAGCATGAAAAGCTTTATAACTTTTATACACTGTATAAATTTCATAGGGATTATTACCTTCTATATTAAATTCGATTAAAGAATTTTTTTCTAAAATTTGAGTTTTATTTTTAAGTATATATTCTCCACTAAAATACTCTATGCCGACATTTTTAGCAGAACTATGACCACCATTTTTTTTATCAAAAAGTATAAATCTTTCATCTTTTAAAGTATATTCTTTAGCTATATTAAATGAGTTTTCATCTGTGCTACCATCATTTACAAGTATAACTTGTAAATTTTTATAAGTTTGATTAATAACACTATCTAAACATTCTTTTAGGTACTTTTCTACATTATAGATTGGGATAACTACACCTACTGTTTTATTCATCTTTTACCTAAAATATTTTCTTTTTATTCTAAAAATCTTTTTTTTTATACTATAAAAAACACTATTATATTTTTTATAGTATTTGCTAGGATCTTGAATAATGCAAGAAATTTCAGATATTTCACTAGCTTTAAACACTGTTTTATCTAACTTATCATAAATAAGTGAAAAATCTTGCGAAAATTTATATAAAAATTCTAACTTATACTTATCATCAATACGCCTTAAATTCCATAAATACATTTTAAATTTAAAATAATAAAAAACATCTTGCAATCTACTTTTAAGCTCTAAATTTTTATCAAGAAACTTATCTAAAAACTCAAACTCATCACAAACGCAATATATTTTATCCTTACTCTTAACTGAAGCATGTTCATTATCTTGTCTATAAAAATAAAACCCTTCTTTATAGAAATAAATACTTGAAGCCAAACTTAAAATTTGAAACCATAATCCTATATCTTGATAAGAAGCTCCTTGTGTTTCATTTGCTCTTATATCATATTTTTTTATAAAATCCATTTTATAAAGACTAGATTGATTCATATTCCAAGAATTTATAATAATACTTGGATTTAAATACGAATTAGTTTTTTTATTATACAAAGTTTGATCATAACATATAGAGAGGTTTTTAAAAACTCTTTGGCTTCTTTTATCTTTAAAGCCAATAAAATCAGATTTAACTACTTGGCAATCTTGATTGCGGGCTAATCTATAAAGTTTTTCACACATATCTATTTTTATATAATCATCACTTTCAACTATTGTAAAATATTCTCCTTTAGCTTCTTTTAATCCTAGATTAATTTGATAACCCAGACTCTTTTTTTTTGAAAAAATAATTTTAATTCTACTATCTTGCTTTTCATATGATTTTAATATATCTATAGTTCCATCAATTGAATACGCATCTATACATAAAATTTCAATCTCTTTTAAACTTTGAAAAATCACACTGTCTAAACATTCTTTGATATATTTAGCCGAATTATAAGAAGGGATAATAACAGAAATTTTAGGTTTAACTAAACATTTATACATTTGCATTCTTTTTAGCTCTCAAATCCTCAAAAAACCCCTTAGGATTAAAAAACAATTTTCTTGCCAAACGATAAAATTTAGTATGTGAAATCATAGCGCCAAGATACTCTAAACCTAAAATTTTCATCAAAAATGAAAAAGGTCTTATGCTTCTAAGCTCATACAAATAAGGTTTATAAACAAAAGATCTTAAAGGATAAAAGCTTTTATCATATTTTTGCGCCATCAGCATTTTTTCTTTATCAATAATGATTTGATAAAAAATTCCATCATGCTCAAAACTATAAAGCTCGTTAATCAAATAATAAAGCATTTCATACAAATCATGCTCATCGTCATTGTTTTGACTTAAAAAATCCAAGATAACTTTTTTTTCATTCTTCTTTAAAGTTAAAAAATATTTTTTCATTTGATAAAGTTTTTGCTCGCTTAAATTTAAATCTTGTTTATAATCTAAATCTAAATTTTTTCCAAAAAACCAAGAATGAGGTAAAATTCCTTTTTGAAAATAAAAAATATCACAATAATCTATACCATCAATTTCTTCTTTTATACTTGCATCCAAAAATATTTTAGTGATTTTTTCTTGTTGCAAAAAATCCAACAAAGGTTCATATTTTAACTCTTTAGCTATAAAAAAATCACTTATATTTTTATAAATGATTTCTCCCACATAAACACTAATATCCTTAAAATCATAATTTTGATCTTTAAAAAGCATTAAAACTTTTTCACCTTTAGCTTTAAAAACCTGCAAAGGTTTTAAATCGTGTTTTTTGATATTTTTTAAATGCTTATAAAAAAGCCGATGATTCTTATCTTTATTTTGCATATAAGCGTTTTGATTGGGTTCTATATGATAAAAATGATACATATAAATTCCATAAAAACAAGCCTCATAACCAAGTAATGAAAACCAAGATCTAAAACCTTTAAAGTCAAAAAAATTCCAATTTCTAGCATCATAACTTAAATTAGCAGGCATTTTTTCAAAACTCACACAAGTTTTTAAAATTCTAGCAAAAAGATCAAAATCTTCATAACCATGCCCGATAAAATTTTCATCATTTCCGCCCAATCTTAAAAACTGATGTTTATTTATCACGATACTTGAAGTAGAACTTGGGGAAAAAAATTTTACCCAAGTATTTTTTGCCGTAAATAAATCCTCTTGTATTAAAATATCCCAAAATTTATCATCGTATTGTTTTAATTTTTCATTAGCTTCTTTACTAAGATACACTACGGGTAAAACTATCAAAGCATTGATATTTTGAGAAATATTTTTAATTTGAATTAGTTTTAAAATTTTTTCAAAATTATCTAAAGAAATATAACAATCCACATCCAAAAATAAAAGAACATTTGAATGCGCATAACTTGCTCCTAAATTCCTACATCTTCCTTGAGAAAAAGCTTTTTGATCCATATCTTTAAGATAAATATGATGGTTTGTTTGGATAAAATTTTTAAGCTCATGATCTTTAGATGAATATCCTTCAACAAAAATAAATTCTATATTCTCATCACTTTGAAAATATTTCGCCTTTTTAACAACCCTTTCTTCTATATAGGAACGCTCTTTACTTAAACCAAAAGGAATAATGACCGATAATAAAGGCATAATTTACACATTTCCTATGGCATAAAGCTGGATAATACCTACAACTTTTTCTTCTTTCCCTACTATAATTTCTTTGATTTTATGTTTTAACATGATCTCTTCTGCTTCACTTGCCATAGCATCAACATCAACTACTTTAGGATTTGTACTCATGATTTCTTTAGCCTTAAAATCAAATCTTGGTTTATTGCTTGTCTTTAAAGCACGACGCAAATCCCCATCAGTGATGATACCAACCAATTTTTCATTTTCAAGCACTACGCAAAGCCCCAGCTTTCCGCTAGTCATCACATCAACAAGATCATTAAATTCAGTATCAGGATGCACTATAGGAAGATTACTTGAAACCATAAGATCTTTTACCTTGGTTAAAAGCTTACGCCCCAAACTTCCCCCTGGATGAAAAAGAGCAAAATCATCAGGCTTGAAATTTCTTATCTTCATCAAAGCAGCCGCTAAAGCATCCCCCATAACCAAAGTTGCCGTTGTCGAAGACATAGGAGCAAGCTGTAAAGGACAAGCTTCCTTTTCCACAGCTATATTTAAAAATATATCACCTTGCTTTACAAGGGTGGAATTTTTTTTACCGCACATTACTATAAGTGGAATTTTACGCTTTTTTATAGCTGGAATGATTTTTAAAATTTCTTCAGTTTCTCCTGAATTTGAAATAGTAATTAAAACATCTTCGGAAGTTAACATTCCAAGATCTCCATGCAAAGCCTCTCCTGGATGGATGAAAAAGCTTGGCGTTCCTGTACTTGCTAAAGTAGCTGCTATCTTAGCACCTATATGGCCTGATTTACCCATTCCACTGACTATGCAACGCCCTTTAGTATTTAACATCAAATTTATAGCTTGATTGAAATTTTCATCTAAATTTTTAGACAAATCCAAAATAGCTTGTGCTTCTTTTTCAAAGACTTCTTTGGCTATTTCAAGAGTATTCATTTTTAAACCTTAAAGATTAAGCACAACATTGGTTGCGATAGCAATTTGATAAAGAATTTGAGTTAACATTGAAAAAATTTGCAAATTCTCACTATCCACTTTTGGCAATACCAACACAGAATCGCCTGGTTTCATATCTATACCACTATGATATTTTTCAGCTTTTCCATTGCTTCGTATCACCAAAACTTTTGAAGTATCCGCTCTTTCTCCATAACCTCCTGCAAGATTGATATAATATCTTAAATCTTTACCCTTATCATACACAAAAGCCCCAGGTAAAGAAACCTCGCCTTGAACTATAATGAGATTATTCTTACTTGGTACATTAATAGTATCACCATCTTCTAAAATAACCGAATTATAAGATTTTGGATTATCGATGACAATTTGGCCTTTTGGTTGCACTTGCTTAGCTCTTTGGATAAATTCTAAAATCGTTTTTGCTTGTTGAGCTCTTATAGCTGCACCTTGAGATGTAACAGAACTACTAGTTAAAGCTAGAGTTTCAAGCTCTTTAAGCTGAGCATTGATAAGTTCTTTTTGAGTTCTAGCTACACTTTTTCTAAACACTTGTAAAGCTTGCATGTTTGATTGCGGATTAGCCTTGATTAGTTTAGAAATATCTTCTAAAGTCGTTCCTTTACCCACAACCAAAGTTTTTAAACCATTATGCTCACCATTTACACTTATAGTTATATTTTCAGAAACATACTCAGGGTGAAATTCTACTTCATCTCCCGTTCTAAGCAAAACTTTTGAAAATTGCATTTTATTATAAGCACTGACATCAAGTTTATGATCTTCACCATAACTTTTTACGATAGCATTAGTTACAATAGGTTTAGCGCCTGATACTCTAGCTAAGTCAGCTAAAGTTTTAATATCATTTGAAAGTTCAAAACGAAAAGGTCTTTGCACATCACCGTTAACAAAAGCGTAATTTTGAACATTTCCTACCAAAATAACATCTCCACTTCTAAAAGGAAAAAGATCCATTTGCCCCTTTAGTAAAAAATCATATAAATCGATATTTTTTATCACGCTATTATTGCGCAAAATTTGAATATCTCTAAAACTTCCATATTCTAAATTTATACCCCCTGCTTTATCAAGATACTGGATCACTGAATCCGAACTAAGTCCTTGATAAAGTCCTGGAGCATTAACACTTCCTGTTACAAAAACACTGACATTTTGATAAGCATTCATATCTGCATAAACAAAAACATTGCTTTTATAGATTTTATTAACACGCGCTTTTATAACACCTACAAGAGCACTATTTTTCACACCTAATAAATTTACAGCTCCTACTTTAGGGATAAAAATATTTCCTTGAGAATCCACCACTAAAACTTGCGAAAACTCAACAGCTCCCCAAATTTTAAGACTAATTTGATCGCCAACTGCGATCTTATAATCTGGGTTATAAACTCTTTGATTGTAATTTTTAAAATTTCCATTAAAAAGATGAGCACCAAATACTAAAATTTGATGAATTTTTGTAAAATTATTTTCTTTATTTGCTATATCATAATTTGAGTTTAAATTTTGATCTATGCTAGTTGTAGTAGAATCTTGATCCTCTGCTGAAATGATTTGTGAAACATCCACAGCTCCAAAACATAAAATACAACTAAAAAATAAAATTAATATTTTTTTCATTTTAATACTTATGCTCCTCTATTATCATTTTAATAAATTTAACAATCCCAAAAATCAAAGATAATACAATAAATGCTGTTAAAATATCATAAATTCTTTCAGGATATTTTGCGCTTTCTGGAACATCTGGACTTTGAATGATGACAAGTTGTTTTATTTTTCTTAATGCTTCTATTCTAGCACTTTCATAAGCTTTTAAAGCTGCTTCATAAGCTTTTTGCGCAAAAGTAGCTTCTATAGTTAAATCCTGAAATTTAGCAGCCAAATCATTAAGCTTTTGAGAAGAATTGTTAGCTGAAATTTTAGATTTTTCCCTTAAAAGCTGTTTTTTAATCGCTTCAATTTCTGCTTTAAGTGCTACTACTTCAGGTGCTGCATCATTCATATAGCTTTGTAAAGTTAAAAGTTTAGCTTCTTTTTGAGCTAGATTAGCCTCAATTTGCGCAACCAAACTTGCTTTAGTTTCAGCTTGCTTTAAAGGGTCAAAAACTCCATATTTATTTTGAAAAGCAATCAAATCATTTTGTGCTTTTTGATATCGTTCTTTGTATTTTTGTACTTCATTTTCAGCAAAAGCCATTTGCTCTCTAGCTGCTTTATGAGAGATTTCGTTGATAAACTTTTCGCTTTCTTGCATAATAGTTTGAGCAATCAAATGAGCTGATTTAGGTGTAAAACCCTCTACTTCAACTTTTAAAAGTTTAGTGGTTTCATCCGTATGAACCTTAACTCTTGCTTGGTAGTATTTAAGATAAGATTCTATCGAGCTTGAATCCCAAATTTTAAAAGGTAAATCTATATGTTGTTCTTGATAAAGATTTTTAAGTTTGATTTTTTCATCCAAAATCTTTAACATATCACTTGATTCTATATAACCTTTTAGATAATTTAAATCTTCGCTTGCTGTAGAAGTACTACTAAGCAAAGACAAGATTCCACTTGTTTGAACACTTTCTCCACTTGTTGATCTAACATCTAAAATCATCGTGCTTACATATCTTGGTGCTGCAATCAATGTATAATAAATCACAACAAAAATCATTATAAACCAAACAATTTTAAAAGAATCAAATATACTTAAATCTTTGATTTTTTCTAATAAAGTTTTATTTTCTTCCATTAAGCTTTTCCTTGATATACAGCTATTCCTTCGTCTATATCATCATAAACCGTAATTTGTCCATTTTTCATATAAATTATTTTATCACACCATTCTTTAATTTCAGCTACATTATGAGATACTATAATCACTTTTGATTTGCTTAATCTTTCTTTATATAATTTCACACTTTTTTCCCTAAAAGCAGGATCTCCAACAGCTCCTGCTTCATCAATTAAATAATAATCAAAATCAAAAGCCATACTAAGTCCAAAAGCTATCCTAGCACTCATTCCCGAAGAATAAGTCTTCATAGGCTCATCAAAAAATTTCCCAAGTTCTGCAAAATCTTCTACGAATTTTACTTTTTCTTGAAGTTCTTTACCCTTATATCCATACACTCTAGCTACAAATTTAGCATTATCTCTAGCAGTTAAAGAACCTTGAAAAGCCCCATTTAATCCCAAAGGCCAAGATAATTTTTTATTAGTAATTATCTTGCCACTATCAGGAAGCTCTGCCCCGCTTAGAAGTCTCATGAGAGTGGACTTACCTGCACCATTGCCCCCCATCAATCCTATACTACAATTTTCAGGAAATTCAAAAGTAAAATTTTTAAAAACATAATGCCTTCCACCGCTAAATAGAGGATAAGATTTTGTTAGATTAATTAGTTTTATCATTCTTTTTTTGCCGCCGTTAAAGCTTGTCTATTATAGTAATAGACAAAAAGTCCTATAAATAAAACAAGTAAAATCCAAAATATAGCATAAAAATAACTATATTCATCTTGCAAAGGATAATTCTCAAAGAAATTAAATCTTAAAAGTTCAAAAATATGAAGTAAGGGATTATAATATAGTATATCAAGTAAAGGACGAGGGGTTAACCAAGTAGGAAGTATAATACCTGAAGTCCAATAAACTAATATACTAAAATAAATAAGCAAAGCTCTTAAAGATTCTACAAAATGCCAAATAATAGCAAAACAAATCCCCAAAGCAAAAGCTGAACACATAAGTAAAAAAATGCAAAATAGAACCCCAAGCAAATGAACAGGGAATACATTAAACCTAAAAAACCACCCTGCAAAAAAAAGTACAGTGATAAAAATCACAAAATAAATACAAAATTCAAGCAAAGTTCTAGCAATAAATACATGTATAGGCTTTACAGGTTTATAAGCAAAAAGAGCCAAATTTGCTTGAGTACCATTCATAATTTGGGTTACTATACTTCTAAACATAAAAAAAGGCATAATACCTGAAACTACAAACATAAAAATAGAAATTCCCTCAGGCATAACTTGATGATTATATTCTCTTATGATAGTGACAATTACTGTGATGGCAAGTATTATTGACATTGGTTCTCCAACTACCCAAAGATAACCCAAATGCCTATTAGCACCAAATCTAGTTTTTAATTCTCTAAAAAATAAAGCGTGAATTACATTGAACATTTATTTTCTATACCTAACAATTTACATAAACTATAATCATAACTCATTTTTTTAAATAAAATCATAAAAATTTATTTTTTACAAAATTCAAGCTTTTTACTAAGTCCTAAAGCATTGTTAGTAAATTTAAGCCAAAAAAACTCTAAAGCATAAATTTTTACACTTTTATCAAGCTTAGCAAAGGGAAATTTAGAAAAATAAATTTTCATTTGTTCCTTGCTTGCCATTTTAAACTCGGCCTTAGCTTGCACACCTTTTAAAAAGGCTATTTTGCTTTCTTTGGCTATATTAAGTGCTATACTTGAATTTTCACTAGCTAATCTTATATGCTTAGTATCTTCATGAGAAGCGATAATAAAAGCTAAATTCTTCTCATCAAAAACATAAAAAGCACTAGCTGTATAAACACCTTTTTCATCAATCATAGCCCAAGATAAAAGCTGCTCATTTTTTATAAATTCTAAAATTCTTTCATCCATATTGTAAAATTATACTAAAATATTTTTAAAAATAACCGATTATAATTTTATAAACTATAAATATAAGGGGAAGAAATGCAAATTGATGCTAGCAAAAACCAAAGTTTTTCGATGGATTATACAACAAAAAGTGGCAAACATTTAGCCTTATCTATGTATGACAATCAAAGTGTAAGTTATGCAAATAATGAAGAAGGTAAAACTCTTAATCTTAAACGTCAGTATGGCTTTAGCTTTACTTTTGAAGGCTCTAAACTCACACAAAATGATCTTGATGAGATTAAAAATGCTATGAAAGAAGTTGAACCTATGATCAAAGACTTTTTAGCAAATTCTAAAGTCGGAGAGTTAAAGCCAAAGGAAATTATCGAATCAGCTATGCAAATGGCAAATGTTCTACCAACACCAAATGATGAAAACCATCAAAATGCTATTATGAATAATTTTACAAATAAACTCAGTGATTTACTAAAACAAAATCAAACAGATGATAAAGATATCAATGCTTCTATGCTTGAAGATAGCAAAAAACTTCTTGATGAAGTTTTAGAACAAATGAAAAAACAACTTGAAAAACAACAAGAAAAAGCCAAGGAAAATCAAGATAAGACAGATGATAGTTTAAATCTTTACGCTTAAATCATATAATATTAAAAATTATCAAGGAGTTTTTAAATGACAAATATCGAAATTTTAGAAAATATGCTCAAACTCCAACAAAAACTCAACGATGAAACCAATGGCTTAAATTGGGAAAATGGCTATACCAAAGAAGGAAAACTGATCAGTTGGAGACGCTGTATTTATATGGAATGTGCAGAACTTATAGACTCTTTTACATGGAAACATTGGAAAAACATTTCAAGTCCAACAAATTGGGAAAATGTACGCATAGAGATTGTCGATATTTGGCATTTTATCTTAAGTCTTTTACTTGAAGAATATCGCAATAAAAATGGAAATGATTTTAAAATTATAGCCAATGAAGTGATTTCAGTAAGTGTATTTCAGGATTTTTGCAAAGAAGAAGAGCATCCTAATGAGAGTGATATTTATAGTATTTTAAATGATATAGAGCTTATTATCCATAAATGCAGTGGCTTTGGATTTAATCTTGGAGAATTGCTTTCAACCTATTTTACCCTAGCTATTAAATGCGGGCTTAATCTTGAAATTCTTTATAAAACCTACATAGGTAAAAATGTTTTAAATATCTTTAGACAAAACAATGGTTACAAAGATGGTAGTTATAAAAAAACTTGGAATAACAAAGAAGACAATGAAGTTTTAGCTCAAATTTTAGAACAAGAGCTTGATTTTGATACTATTTATAAAAAACTAGAAGAATACTACAAAAAGGCATAATTTGGATATTTTAAAACTTGCAATCAAAGATTTTTTCAGTTTTAAATTTTTAAAATTTGCTTTAATTCCTTTGATTTTTAGCCTTATATTTATGCTTTTTTTAGGAGCACTTGGCTTTTCGGCTTTGCTGGATTATTTCAATTCTTTATTTAGCGTTGGAGAGGATTCGTTTTGGGCGTGGTTTTATGCCCTTCATTTTGTACAAATTTTAATCACCATCATAAGTTTTTTATTTTCAGGTTTTATTGTTGTTTTTGCTTCGGTTTTTTTAGCCCTTTTTATCACTTCTTTTCTTACCCCTTTTATCGCTAAAGAAATCAACCAAAAATATTACCATTATGATAATACAAACGAAGTTTCAACCCTAAAAACTATCTTTGAATTTTTTAAAATATTTATAAAATTTATAGGGATTTTACTGCTTTGTACCTTGGCTTTATTTTTACCTTTTATCAATATTTTTGTATATTATCTTGCTTTTTATTATCTCTTTCACAAACTTTTAATGATTGATATTACAAGCACGATTTTAGACAAAGAAAGCTTTAAAAATTTTCATTCTAATTTTTCGCCTTTAGAGTTTAAATTTAGCACTCTTTGTTTTTATCTACTCTCATCAGTACCACTTTTAGGACTTTTTTTGCAAGTGTTTTTTGTGATTTTTCTCACACATTTAGCCTATCAAAGAATTTTAAAACTAAAAGCTAAGACTTGAAATATCGATTTTATGATTATATAAATAAGCTCTTAAAAGCTTTGGAATTTTAGCTATTCTGCACTCTTCTTTAAAATTTTTAGGTAATTTTTGACAAGTTTCATACTCAAAAACAATAGCTTGTTCGTTTTTATATACAAGTGCTATTTTACCACCTAAAACACAATCACCCTTTAAAAGCTCTTTTCTTTGTGCCGTGCTCAAAAGTAAACCTTTCATTTTCACCGCTCTAGCAATCAAACTTTCATTTTTAGGGCAAATAAGAAGTCCTTGAACTTCTTTGATGTTTTCAAAATCATAAAGTTTTTTCCTATCTTCACCAAGATAAGAAAAGCTTCTTTTTAAACCCTGATGAAATTCACTCACAAAGGCATTGGAGAAATTTTTTCTTATATAATTTCTAAAATATTTTTCATTTTCATTGCTTTCATCATGGAAATAAAAAATATCTTTTTCTTTTAAAAAAGATGAAATTTCATCTTTACTTATAAAGAGTAAAGGGCGTAACAGTGTATAATTTGAGCGTTTTTCACACTCTTGCATACCTAAAATTTCAGCCAAACCTGCACCACGAGAAAGTTGCATCAAAAACCACTCAAACTGATCGTTTAAATGATGGGCTAAGATAAGATGATCATAATCTTGCTCAAGACAAATTTTTTCAAAAAAATCATAGCGAAAATCTCTAGCTTTTTTTTCAAAATTACTTTGAAATTTAGGAGCGTATTCTATGAAAATTTTTTTATGAAATTTCAAAGCAAGCTCTTTGGCTTTTAACTCTTCTAAATCACTATTTTTTCTAGTTTTGTAATTTATCATCACAAGATCAAAGTCAATCTTTTCTCGCATTAGAAGATAAAAAAGCGCACTAGAATCACTTCCATAAGAAAAAGCGAGTAAATTTTTACCCCTTTTTAAAAGGGATAAAATTTCATCTTTAATTTGCATCTACTTTTCTTAAAGCCTTAGCAAGGAGCTTTTTATCAAGGTTTTGTAAAATTTCACATTCATAAATTTGCCCCATTTCTAAATTTCCACATTCGCTTTCATTGATAAGAATTTCCCCATCAATCTCTCTATCCCATCTTAAATCTTTAGCTGCGATGAAAAACTCTCCCTCACTACTTTCTCCCGTGCAAACTACTAAACGCTTTTGCCCTACTTCTTTTTCAAAACTTTTTTCTATGACTTCATCAACAATTTTTTCTATGATTTTAAGTCTTTTATTGATCACTTTAAAAGGCACTTGCTCCATATCAAAAGCGGCCGTATCTTCTTCCTTAGAATACGCAAAAACGCTCACTCTATCAAAACCAAAGTCTTTAACAAATTCACAAAGCTCTTCAAAATCCGCTTCGCTCTCACCTGGATGCCCTACGATAAAGCCTGTGCGTAAAAAGCTATTTGGCGCACTTTTCATTAAATTTAACATTTCTTTAAGTCTTGTGCTATTTGCCCCACGCTTCATGATTTTAAGCATATTATCACTTATGTGCTGTAAAGGCATATCAAAATAATTTACAAAAATTTCAGAAGCTATAATGCGTTTGATCAAAGCTTCACTCGCACTCGTAGGATAAAGATATAAAATTCTAGCCGCTCTTATGCCTTTGATTTTTTCTACCTCATCGATTAAGCGTATAAGCCCATCTTTTTCACCCTTATCGAACAAATAAGAACTCGTATCTTGTGCAATAAAAGAAAAATCCTTATAACCTCTAGCTACCAAATCTTTAAGCTCAGCTATAATGCTACTTATTTCGCGAGATTTTAACTTGCCTTTAAAACTTGGGATGGCACAAAAAGAGCATTTTTGATTACAACCCTCGGCGATTTTTATAAAAGCATGAGAATTTGAACCTGTGATAATGCGTTTGGAATTTTCACTCTGCAAATAAGTCGAATTTGAAAATAAATTTGTTTTTTTGAGTATCATTTCATCGATTCTTTCATAATCACCCACACCTGTGAAAAGATCAACCTCAGGAAGTTCTTTCATAAGTTCTTCTCGGTAACGCTGCATCAAACAACCCGTAACCACCAAAAGAGAATCTTTTTTTCTTTGTTCGTGCAAATCCAAAATCGCATTAATGCTTTCTTTTTTCGCACTATCGATAAAACCACAGGTATTTACGATTAAAACATCAGCATTGTTTGGTTCATCGCAAAGCTCATAAGCACTAAGGCGTCCTAGCATGATCTCACTATCGACTAAATTTTTATTACAACCTAAAGACATAAGATAAAGTTTTGGCATTTTTTTCCTATATTAAAGTTTTCTTTTGATATAATTTTTGATTTTAAAAATATAATTATAGCAAAGAAATTTTATGGATAATTACGAATTTAGCGAACTTTTAAAAACTTTAAAAAACAAAGTCGGCAACATAGCCTCCATCATCAAGCCTGAAAATATCCAAACAAGGCTTAAAGAAATCGAAGAGCTTGAAAATTCTCCTTCTTTTTGGAGTGATGTCAAACAAGCAGGGATCATAGGCAAAGAAAAAACCAAAATCACCAATCTACTTAAAAACTATGAAAATGCTTTTAATGCCCTAAATGACGCAAGCGAACTTTTCGATCTAGCCAATAGCGAAAACGATACAGAAACGCTTGAAGCTTTATTTAATGATGCACCAAAACTTGAAGATACCATCACAAGTCTTGAAATTTCCATGCTTTTAAGTGGGGAAAATGATGGTAAAAATGCCATTGTTTCCATTCATCCAGGTGCGGGCGGAACAGAAAGTAATGACTGGGCAAGCATACTTTATAGAATGTATTTAAGATTTTGCGAAAGAGAAGGTTTTAAAGTCGAAACTCTAGACTTTCAAGAAGGCGAAGAAGCAGGACTTAAAGATGTGAGCTTTTTGGTTAAAGGCGAAAATGCTTATGGTTATTTAAAGGCTGAAAATGGCATTCATCGTTTGGTAAGAACTTCTCCTTTTGATAGTGCAGGACGCCGCCATACAAGCTTTTCAAGTGTTATGGTAAGCCCTGAACTTGATGATGATATAGAAATTGAAATCGAAGAAAAAGACATAAGAATAGATTATTACAGAGCAAGTGGTGCAGGTGGACAACATGTTAATAAAACAGAATCAGCCGTGAGAATCACGCATTTTCCAACTGGTATAGTTGTACAATGCCAAAATGACAGAAGTCAGCACAAAAACAAAGCTACCGCTTTTAAAATGCTAAAATCTCGCCTTTATGAACTTGAACTCATGAAACAACAAGATAGTGCCAATGCTGGAGAAAAAAGTGAGATAGGCTGGGGGCATCAAATCCGCTCTTATGTGCTTTTCCCTTATCAGCAAGTCAAAGACAATCGCAGTGGAGAAGCTTTTTCTCAAGTGGATAATATCCTTGATGGAGATATCAAAAAAATGATAGAAGGCGTTTTGATTGCTTTAAAAGCGGAGTAACAGGCTTAAAAATAAGTAATTTCTGCAAAATGTCGGTATAAAAAAATTAGAAAGATAGCGGGACTTTCCCGCTTGTTTTATTATCTTGCATAAAACCTAAATGCGTCATTCGCAGAACAATAAATTCTTTTCTTAAGATCTCTATCGCAATAAATACTCACAACTTTATAATCTCTTTTATCATTTGGATTTAATAAGAAAACATAGTTTGAGTATGGAGTTTTATCTATTTCTAAATCACGCTTCATTTCTTTGATTTTACCTTCTGGGTCTTTAATATCACTAATTGCTCTGACTGAAGTATAATCATAAAGCTTATAATTTGGATATTTTTTCATAATCTCTTGATTACCTAAATCAAACATAGCTTGATCGTTGCCATTGTTTTTTAATTCGACTAAACCGCCATCGCCACAACCTATAATTAAAGTCATAGCTCCTAAAGCCAAAACACTTGTTAAAATCTTTTTCATTTTTACTCCTATTTTAAAAATTAAATTAATATAATTATACCTAAATTTAAATATCATTTTTATAATAAATTTTTAAAGCAAAAATCACATAAAATTTAACTCATAATCATTTCATTCAAACAAATTTTTATGCAAAATTTCTTCTAAAACTACAGTAGCATAAGAGCCTTTTTGCAAGAAAAACTCTATACAAAAATGAGCTTTTTCTTCATCATAACGCCATTTTAACTCTTCTAAATATCCCCACATAAAGCGTCTTGAACCTTGCATTTTGGATTTAAACTCCAAAGCATCTTTAAACATTTCATTTTCTAAATTTAAAGCCAAACCTTCTCCTGTTTCATAAGCCTTAGCACCGATTAAAAGTCCCATAGCGCTAATGTCTCTTGCTCTAAAACGCTCAAGCTCAGCATTTAAATCCTCGCATAAAAAACACTTTCCAAAAGGATAATGCCCTAAAACCTCGCCTTTTAAAAGCTTAAAAAATTGTTCTTGTTTTTTAAGTTCCTTGGCTTCTTCTTTAGAAATTTTATAAATTTGGATCAATTCTTTTTCGCTAAAATCATTTGCAAAATGCGATAACTCCACTCTTTTACTCAAATAGCGATTAAAAAGCTCACTTTGAAAAGCCGAGATTAAAAACTCTTTCATTTTTACATTTTTCATCTTTTTACCACGCAAAATTTCAAGCCCTTCTTTATAATTATCCCCAAATTTTCCAAAACGCTGATAACCAAAATAATTCGCAAAACCTTGTTTATCCAAATTTATCAAAGCTTGTTCTAGTTTTAAAGCATCGCTTGGTAAAACTTTTTTTAAGCGTATGAAAAAAGAATTTCCTTTTAAATGCCCTATTCTTAGCTTGTTTTCATGGGTAAAAATTTCTAAAATTTTAAGTTTAGGATGAGAAAAATTTGACAAAAAACTCTCAAATTTTTTAGGCATAGAAAGGTATTGAAAGGTTGTTCCTTGCTTGTCTTTAAGCCCTGCATAACCAAAATCTCTTATTTTAACCCCGCTTGCTTCGCTTAAAATTTTTAAAGCTTCATTTGTGGTTAAATCTTTTTTATTGATATGCAAAATAAGATGCTCACCCTTGCCGCTAAATTCATACAAAGGCCTTTCACGCACTACAAAATCATCGCTATTTTTACTAAAATACGCATTAATAGGACTGTGTTTTAAACTATACAAAGGCTTAAAAATGATGTTCTCTTCCGCTAAATTCATATTTTCCTTTCACTGCTTTTCCAAAGATATTTAATTTCACGCCGTGTTTTTTGGCTATTGTTTCTATATTTTGCCATTCTTTTTCATCAAAAGCAAATAAAATTTCATATTCTTCTCCGCTATAAAGCGTATAATCATCAAGTTTTTTAAACCAAGAAATACCGCATTTATTTAAGGCTAAAAGTCTTGATAAATCCTTACTTAAACCATCTGAAATATCCATAGCACAAGAAATCAAAGGTGCGATTTCATAAAAAAAACTAGCTCTTAATTTTGGCTTTATAAATACATGGTTTGGTTTTAAAGTGCCCCCATTTTGTAAAATTTCAAGCCCTTTTAAACTTCGTCCTAATTTTCCTGTATAAGCAAGCAAATGTCCCTTTTTTAAACCTTTTCTAAAAACGGCTTTATCGTTAATCTTTGAAATGATAGTAAGACTAATGTCTATTTTATCATTACTTATAGTATCGCCGCCTATGATTTTTATATTAAATTTCCTAGCTGTTTTTAAAAAACCTTTTTGCAAGGCTTTGATCTCATTTTCGCTTAAATTTTTTGGTAAAGCAAGTCCTAAAAGTGCGTATTTTGGTACAGCATTCATCACAATGGCATCTGAGATATTGACAAGCATTGCTTTTGTAGCGATTTGCTCTAAGCTAAGCCACTCTCTTTTAAAATGCACATTTTCAAAAAATAAATCCTTACTAAAACACCAATCATCGATAATAGCTCCATCATCGCCATTTTTTTCATTTAAAAAAGCTTTGATAATAAAATCTTCTTTGTTCATAATGCGTGATTTTATAAAATTTCCTTTTAAATTCTAGTGAATTTTAGAAAAATTTTATATAATATAGAAATATTTAAGGAAAAACCATGAAAAAATTAGAATTAAGAATTTTTAGATTTGATAAAACCAAGGATTATGAGGCTTATTATAAACCTTATATTTATGATAATTATGAAAATTTTGCAAGCTTTTATGATTTGCTTTTGCAAGTTCAAGATGATGATATTTATTTTGATTTTGATAAAGATGAAGACACTTACATAGTGGTAAATAAGCAAATCATACCACTTTTTACACCTTTAGAAAAAATAGCAAAAGAATTTGATTTTAATCTTTGTATCGAGCCTTTAAGCACAAAAAGAGCTATTAAAGATCTTATCATTGATAAAAATGATTTTTTAGACAAATACAAATATCTTGAAAAATTTGGCGATGAAGAGGATAAAAAGCTTTATGCAAAATATGATTATTTATATTATGCAAGTGAAATTTTAGACTATCTTCCTGAATATATGGGCGATGGAGTGTTTTATTTGGCCTCAAAAATGATAGAAAAATATCCTGAAAAAAAGATAGAAATTTTAAAAACTCTAGCAGATAAAGAAAAGGGTATTTTTTATCACCTTGAAAGTAAAAATGAAATTTTAGAAACAACGATCAAAAACCTACAGAATGAAATTTTAAATTTAGGGCTTTTTGATAAAAATATTTTACACTTTGATTTACCTAAAACCAATGCTTTTGATAATGAGATCAAAGAACTTAAAGAAATTAAACATAATTTTAAAGATTTCAATATAGCTTTTTATGGTTTTAATGCTTGTGATACTTTAAAATCCAAACTTGAGGCTAAATTTATTTCCTATGAAAACAGTACAAAAAATAATGGCTTTACTTTACTGAATTTAAATCCCACACTAAGCTATAAAATGGCTGCAGATATTGTTTTGGACGCTTATGATAGCGGGGCTGATTTTATGGTAGTAAAAGAAGAAAAGGATTTTTATCTTTTTGATACTTGTGCTAAAAAACTTATGCAAACAAGTGGGAGAGAATTTGAAGACTTTTATATTTTAAGTCGTTTTGAGTTTTTAGCCCTTATCCAAGGTATACAAGCTCCATCATTAAAAAATCACACTTTAAAGGTTAGTTTGATATGAAAATCTCTTTAGAATGTAAAGACCTCATCATAGAAAAAACTTTAGAACTTTTTTTAAAAGATCATTTGGTAATGAAAAAAGATTGTGATTTTATCATTAGCGATGAAAAAATTCACACCGCAAAACCCTTATTTATCATCTCTAAGAACTCTCCATTTTTAAGCGTGCCATTTAGCAAAGAAGCCTTGTTTGAGTCTTTAAATGAATTTGACAATGCTTTAAAAGCAGCAGCTTTACAACTTGCACTTGAACAAAAAAGACTGCTTGAAGAAAAAATTGACGCTATTGCTTTGGAATTTAAAAAAGATTATGAAAATAAAATCGATCTTGCCATAAAAGATCTTAAAAACAAACTCGTAAAAGCACTTAATGATGAATGATGAATTTATAAGCGTTAAAGACTTTTTTAATCACAATGAAAAAAGAAAAAAATTTCTTCAAAAACAAGAAATTAAACCTCCTAAAGAAAAAATAAAAAAAATCAAAGAAACAAAGCTTTATACAAATATAGAAAGTGGTAAATACAAAGGAAAAAAACTACTTTTACCTAGTCTTACAACAACAAGAAGCACTAAAAGTATAGTAAAAAGTTGTGTTTTTAATGTAATAAGGGAAGATTTAAGAGATAAAATTTTCATTGAAGCCTTTGGTGGAAGTGCTTTGATGGCAGCTGAAGCGCTAAGCAATTATGCTTTAAAAGCTTATGCTATAGAACTTGATGTAAAAGCTTATAAAATTGCTTTAGAAAATGCTAAAAACATAGATCCAAATTTAGAAGTAATCCATGCAAATACTTTTGAAATTTTACCCCAACTCATAGAAAATTCAAAAAATGAAATCATCTTATATCTTGACCCGCCTTTTGATATCAGAGAAGGTTTTAGCGATATTTATGAAAAAATTTATCATTTTTTAGAAAATTTAGATTTAAAGACTTTAAATTTAATCATTTTTGAACACCACTCAACCATAAAAACTCCCGAAAAAATCCAAAATTTTCAAAAAGTCAAAGAAAAGAAATTTGGATCAACTAGCTTAAGTTTTTATAGCCTAAACTAATTACCTCTTCCCAAACTCCCTCTTCAATCTAGGCACATCTTTAAAATAAAATTTAACATATCCAGCCTTATACCATTCTTTATCAGCTTTTATCAAAGCTTCTCCTAGTTTATAAGTAAAACATTCTTTTTCTTTTAAAGCCTCATTGTAATCTGGATATGTTTCTAAAGGAGGTAAGGCTAAATTTGGATTGTCTTTTATTTTTTCTTCATAGGCTTTTTGTTCTTGTCTATGCTTGTCTTTTATATATGATAATACATAAGGCATTCTTATATAGCCTAATATACTTTTTGAATTAATAATTAAAGCTTGTCCTAGTTTATAAGATAGATGATTTTGAATACGAGCTTTAGCTGAATTTTTATCTATATAATTTATATTTATATTTTTTACAAATTTATCTCCTAGCTCTTTTTTCAAAATAAACGATTGTAATTCTTTATTTTTCAAATCTTGTTCTAGATTGGCTAATTCTAAATGTTGTTTTTTTACAGGCAAAGAATTGAGTTCGTTTTGTAGAGTTGTTTTCTCTTGATTTAAAGCAAAGATGATATTATCTTTCTCTTTAATTTGATTTTGCAAAGGGGCTAGTTTTATAGGATCTTTTCTTTGATTGTATTGCTCAATAATAATTTTATACTCTTTTAAATATTCACAAAGATGGGTAAAATCATATTCTTCTGAAATTTTAATTTCTATATCTTCTGAAATTTTAAGATCTTCTACTTCCTCTGAAACAAGAAGAAAACCTATAATTCCAATGTCTTCTTTATTATTTTCCCAAGTTTTATCAAACCAAGTTAACAATGGTTTTTTAACATCTTCATCTAATGATTGATGAATTTTAATTTCAGAATCAATTATAAAATTATATTCCAAAGCATTAAAGCTTAATACATGGTAAATTCCTTGTAAAACTTTTTGATTTTTATTTTCAAATACACAGTAAGATAATATATCTTTATTATTACGGTAATATACCCCCAAAATCTTCATTCCAAGATATTCCTTTGGAAAGTTAAGTTTTAATTCTTTGGAATTTTTTAAATTATAAGTATTTTCTTTATATAAATTAGTTCTTTGATTAATAAAATTACTGTTTTTAAAATCTAGTATTTCATCTAGGTCTAGAACTTTAAAATCAGGTATATCAAGACTTATATTTTTTTTAGGTTTTTTAAAAAAAATAAAATTTTCGCAAATATTTTGAGCCATTTTTGAATAAACATAGGCCATAGGATGTTCTGCATCAACTATTTGCATATAAAAATCAAGAAGTTTTTCCTTGAAGCAAAAATCATAAGCATCAATAAAATTAAAACCGTATTTTTCACTTTGAATTTTGTGAAAAGATTTATATCCCCCATGACAAAAAGCGCAATGTTGCCATTGAATAATTAAAACTTTTTTTTGTAATCGACTTAAAATCTTATAAATATTATTATATATTGGTAAAAAATGCTTTAAATGATCTTTATCTTTAAAAAATTGAGCAGTTGGAGATATAATAATTAATTCCGCTTCTTCAAAAATCTGTCTATTTTTCTTTCTATATAAACTATATATATGACTTAAGGGATGAACCGCACGAAAACTAAAAGCATATACTTTTGCATTGCAATTCCTTAAAGAGCTTTCAAAAACATTGAACCAAGCAAACTCACAAGTTCCAAGCAATACAATTTTCATAAATCAAAAGCCTTTTTTATCATTTTTTGAATACTTTCAAAGCTTTCAAAATACATAGATCGCATAAAATCAGAATCTAAAGTTTTATTATAATATTTTTCAATTTCATTCACCAAATTTAAAATATCTATGCTATCAATAATATCATTACTAACTAAATTTTGTTCATTTTCATCAATATCACCTTTGCCAATATTAATAAAAAATTGTTTAATTTCTTGCATTTTTTTCTCCTTTGGTTTTTGTAATTATAAAATATTTATTTAAATAAGTTCTTTTAAAACCTTTCTATCAATCTTTCCATTTTGATTAAGTTGTAATTTATCAAGCTTAATGAATTGACTAGGTATCATATAAGAAACTAGTTTTTCTTTGCAGAAGGTTTTTAGATTAAATTCTTCATCACTTTCATAAAAACAAATGATTTTATCTTTAAAAATACAAGCGCTATTTTTTATATTTGCATGAGAATTGATCACACTTTCTATTTCTCCAAGTTCTATTCTATGCCCCATGTATTTAATCTGATAATCTTTTCTTCCATGCAAAATAAGTTCACCAAATTCATTATAGGAAGCTATATCTCCTGTTTTATAGAGTAAATCTAAATAATTATCATGTAAAGGATTTTGTATAAAAGCTTGTTTGGTTTTTTCTTTTTCGTTGTAATACCCTAGGGAGATATTACTTCCTCTTATAAAAAGCTCACCCTTTTGATTTGTCTGCTTTGATGTAATAAGTTGCATATTTTCATCAAAAAGTAAAACTTGAGTATTGTTTGAACTTTTTCCTATGGGTAAAATTTCATTTTCTTTAAAGTCGCGATCAATCTTATAATAAGAACAAGTTCCTGCAATTTCTGTAGGACCATAAAGATTAATAAAAGTAGCATGAGGAAAACTATTTTTCCAAGTATTTAAGGTTTTAATAGGCATAAATTCCCCTACCCAAGCTATGGTTTTTAATGATTTTAATTGAAATTTTTCTAAAGCTTGCCCTTTACATAAATGGGTAAGTACAGAAGGTACCCATGAAATATGTGTGGTATTTTGCTCTTGCATATACGATAAAATTTCATGTGAAAAGGCAAAAAGATGATTAGGTAAAAGGTGTAAAGTCGCTCCTGATTTTACACTTGAAAAGATATCTCTTACAGAAGCACTAAAATAAAAAGGAGTTTGGTTTAATAAGGAACTGTTTTGATTGATTTGTAAAATTTCGCAAATATTATAAGTATAATCAATCACACTCTTATGTGCTATGCTTACTCCTTTAGGAATGCCTGTACTCCCACTGGTAAAAAGAACATAGAGTAAATTAGTATCTATGTGTTTTTCTTTTGCAGTTTTTATTAAACTTTCATCTATATTAAAACTTTCAAAGTCTTGTGTATAAAGCGTAGGCAAATCTAAGTTAAATTCTAAATCTTTTGAAGTGATAAAAAGTTTAGGTTTTAAAACTTCTATAACTTTTTCTACTCTTTCTTTAGGACTTTTTTCATCTAAAAGGGTATAAAAATTTCCACTTAATGCCACTCCAAAAAATGAAATTAAACAATCAATCCCTTTAGG
>NZ_MJWZ01000008.1:0-2505 GCF_001762535.1 Campylobacter sp. BCW_6889
AATATTCTTTTTACAAGTAATGAATCCATAGGATTTGAAAGTGATAAAAATACAAGCATGGTAGCTGATAATATCACAACTTACGCAAAAACTATTCATGAGTTAAAAGCCGATAGCGAAGCGACTATACAGGTAGGAGAAACAATTATTAATGCAAAACCTGATTGTGTTATCATTAAAGCAGGTGGAGTTGAAGTAACTATAGACTCTAATGGACTTGTGGTTAGAGGTGGAGAGCTTAAAGCAGAGTAATAAAGGATAAACAATGAAAAAACCTTTTTACAAACTTAAAAGATTTTATATACCTTGTATAATAATTATTATAATATTTGCCGTGCTTGCAAAATTACTTTATTCTCCTTTGTATACGATTTATTGGGGAATGTATCATTATCCTAAAGTTCAACTAGAATTTAAAAACTTTGAAAAAATGACTTTAAATCCAAGCCCTAAGGATATGATTAAAATTGTAAATGATTACCAACCTAAGCTAGAAGATTTTAAAGATTTAAATGTAAAAATGCAAAAGGCTATTTTTGATTTTAAGGTGGCTAAATTATTTGGATTTGAGGATAGGTATTTTGAAGCTTTTATTAAAAGCTGTGCTGGTAACTTCTTTGTTTTACATGGTAAAGAACAAATTTATTTTAATTATCTTAATTTCATAAGCGGTATAAATTCAACTTCCAATGAAAAGCAAAAATATCTAAACTTAAGAGCATCAACTAGAGATTTAGAAAGACAAATTTTTGAAGAAAAACTTAAATTTATAAAACATTATGAAGAATTTTATGATTACTTAGAGGGTGTAGGTTATTTGGATAAGGGAACAGAATATATAGGTACGGCAATTTCTTTTAAAACATTGATTCAAAATGTATTTTTGTCTAATAATGCTCAATTATGCTCTTTTGAAGATAGAAACTTAATGTTTAAAAACATGAAAGAAAATTATGAAATATTTAAAAATTTAGATGTAAAAAATATAGATGATTTAAAGAGAAATATTTATAAAAAAATATTAATTGATATGGAAAATCTCCTAAATGAAACCCAAAAGGCTTTAGATGAATGTAAATGAAAATAATACCAGTGTTAATAATGAAAATAACACCACTATCAACTTTGAAGAAAGCATAAAAGAAGCTTTAAGAAAAGGGCAAGAAATTGTAGAAAGTAACATAAGGAATGCGATAAATGTCTATTTATAAAGAATGTGAAGTTTGTAAAACAAAAATCAATAAATTACAAAATGCATCAAATGTATTTTTATTGGGCTTTGGTAAAGAACTAGTTTGTAAAAAATGTAAAGCCAAATATAAAGCAAATTCATTATTTATTTTTTTATATAGCATTTTTAATGATATTTTAATTTTGTTTATATTGTGGAATTATTTTATGGATTTGTTAGAATTCTTTCATTTAAATACAAATTTAAAAATTATTTTTTCAATAGTTTTTTATTTATTTTATAAAATTATTTTAGTATATTTTATCTATTTAAATAAAATAAAGGACTAATAAAATGTCTAACAATAAGAATATTTTGCAACATATTGATGATTTAGTAAATGGTATATTTGACTCTACAGTTATGACGGCTTTAGAATTTGGACATTTTGTAATAAAAATTATTGGAGTTGAAAATATAATTTTAGATGACAACACAAAACAAGATGAAGCTATTGAACAAGCCGAAGTCTTTTATAAAGCCATTAAACTTATAATCTCAAATGATCAAATTAGAAAGCAAGCATTTCAATTCTTAAAACAAGATTTTCAAAAACAACCGTTATATTATATTGGGAGTATAGTTGGACCAGGCGCTGTGGTTTCTTTAATCAAAAAACCAACGCAAAAAATTCTTTATTTCAGTGCAAATAAAACTCAACAAGCATTTAATCTTTCCAATAACTCTCTCTACCCCTACTACAAAAACATACAAAATTCCTTTACTCCTTTATGTTCTATAGATAATAAAAATAGTAATTTGTTAAAAGAATTTAATTTTGATAGTTTTTCTTGTAATTTTTATAATAATAATATTTTCAATCAAAGTCTTAAGCATTTAAATAATATACAAAATGAAAAAGAATATATCAATGAGTATAAAATATTTTTAGAAAATCTTAATTATTTTAGTCAAGAATATAATAATTATAAGCTTGTATCTATACAAGCAATCAATAATTTAAAAATAGCCTATATACAAAAACTATCTTTAGAAAATATCAACAACATCAACATCGATTCAAAACCCTATCTATTAAAAGCTTTATATTTTTGTGAAGATTATGTTTTATATGATAAAGATAAGCAAGCTTTATTTGATGAAAACACAATAAAAGAATTAGAATTTAACTCTAGTTTTTATACTATCTTTATCTCTCATAAAAACAAACTAAATGATACTTATTTAAAAGCAAGAAAAGAACTTTATAAAAGTATTGATGAATTTAAAAGACTTGGTTTTAAAGATTTAGAAAATGCTTATCAAACTTATAT
>NZ_MJWZ01000009.1:0-627 GCF_001762535.1 Campylobacter sp. BCW_6889
GCAGAACTAATTATAAAAGAAGAAAAGTTGATTGATACAGATTGGTATCCTTCTTATAAACATGCAGGAGAATACCATCTTACTATGTGGTTTGATTCTGATAATAATAAATATGAAACTTTCTATGTTGAAGACCAAGGAAGTATTAGACTTAGTTATTCTTTTGATAATGAAAAAGAAGCAATTGATAAAATGCTACAAGAAAATTATCGGCATAAATGCTACAATAGGAAAGATATTAAAGAAAATATCACAAAAGAAGCAACATTAAGAATTATTAAAGAAGAAAAGTTAGAAGTGATTTGGTATGATGAAGCACTTAAACCTTTATGCGCAGGTATTAAACATGATAAACAAAGAGATAAATATATTTCTTTTATCACTAATGCTAAAGCAGAGCTTATAGAATGGAAAAGTATTGAGTTTGATGGGGAAGTTGTTGTATTTTTAGAAAAATACAATTACACTTCTACCTATAATGATGAATTTATAGCCCTTTATGCTCTTATCAATCGTGCTAGAATGATTAAACAAAATAGAATTAGCTTTGTGTAAATGTTTCAAGGTTAGGTTTTATCAAACAAATACCATAATAAAGGATAGAAAATGACAAGAGAACAAGCAGAA
>NZ_MJWZ01000010.1:0-3673 GCF_001762535.1 Campylobacter sp. BCW_6889
AAGGAAGCATAGCTCCTTGGACTAAAGCAGAAAAAGCTTATTATAAATCTTTAAAAACTAAAAAAGAAAGATATAAATATTTAGTTATAAGAAGTGGTATAAGAAGTGTTGTTATAGATATACCTTATGAAGCTATAGGAGCTGTAGATGAAAAAGGAAATGTAGATCCTAAATATGAAAAATTATATAGAATAGTAGATGATAATAAACATAATCTAAGATCAAGTTTATTTCATAATGAATGGGGTATGGCAGCAGGAATATTAGGTGATTATAAATACCTAGCTAATGATATGTCTCAAAATGGTTTTAATGCAAGATTTATCCAAGCTACTATACTTTATATACAATTAAGTGGAGGAAGTAGTATATTAGATAAACCTAATTTATTAGGTGCTATTTATGGTTATGCAGATATTGCTGTAGGAAGTGGTTTAGTAGGAGTGCATAAAAATCCTTTAAGAGAACAAGAGATTAAAACCTTAGCTAAGACTTTAAAACCTGATGAATTTGGTATGCTTCCTTTTATAGATGAGATTATGGGAGTAGATTGGGTGATTGATTATAATAAATATAGAATTGCTCGTGATGAATTTGGAAGTATGTATAAAGCCTTAAGAAGTGATATAGTTGAGGGCAAAATAAAAGATCCAAGGGATATAGATTCTACTTATGAAAGCAGAAGAGAATTTGATCATCATAGGGGAGGGTATTATAATGGCATGGTAAATGCTTATGGTTATGATATTCCAAATGATCGGAGTGAAGAAAGTGCACAATTAAGAATAGATTCTATGATATTAACTGCCAAATTAGCAGCCCTAACTCCTCCTCAAGGCTATCCTAATGCCCCTTATTATTTTACCCCTGAAAATCTAGAATGGTATTATAAAAGACATAAGCTTGATAGACTTCTTGATCCAAGAATCCCTGCTATTTATAGATATAATTTTCCGCAAGAACTTCGAGCTAAAATACTAGCTTATGCTAAAGAGCATAATATAAAAGAGTAAACCACAAAAGAAAGGAAAAACAATGCAAAAAATACTTCAAATCGATTTAGAAAAAAGAAAAGCTTTAGAGAATTTCAAAAATCTAGCTTTATTAGGATTAGGTGGAACAATGCTTTTAAATTTAAAAGAACAAGCTTTGGATTTTACTCAAGAATTAACTTATATAAATACTTATGATAAGTATTTAAATTTAAAGCTTGATTCTTTTTATATCCCTTCTACACTTTTATCTTTGCTTCAATTAACTCAAAAAAGCAAAGAAGCTTTTTATATCAATGTTTTAATCAATAGCGATACACATTATAAAAATCCTTTATTACAATATGCTATTACCCAAAAACAAGAACAAGAAAATATCGTTTATGCTTTAAAAAATAATGAAAATATTAATGCTTCTTTTGCAAATCTTAATGCTTTAAAATTAGCCTTAGAAGAAAAGAATTTTTATCTTAATTTTATAGATTTAAACAGCAAAGAAAGTCTTTTAAGTTTTTATAATCAAATAATAAGCAATAATCATTTTAGAAATTATTTTTATTTTAAAGATAATCAATTTTTTATTAAAAAAGATATAAAAAATAAAATTTTATTTCATAGTATTCACTCTTCTTCTATTATAAGTAATTATCTTAGATTGTTAAATGATTTTAATACTTTAAGCAAGATAGAACTCATAAATATATTAGAAAGTTTAAGTTTATACAATCTTTCAACTTTAATACAAACTATGCAAACTATACAATCAAAAAATGAATATAACTCAAAAGACTTTGATAAAGATAGTATCTTTTTATCTAATATGATTATGAATGTGAGATTGAAGTAAAAAGATAGTAGATTTGGTAAATTTAAATCTTGTTAAGTTTATTATTTAGTTCAAATAAAAAATATAAAAAAATATAGAAATTCAATAGAAGAAGAGAAGCTTAGTTAAAAGTTTGTTTGGTTAAGCCAAAGGGATTGTTCTAAACCCTGCAAAAGCAGGGGATACTCAAGAAGCCTTGACATAGCAAAGCATTAAGAGTATAATTATTAGAACAATGTTTAGCAATTTAATCACCGCCTTTCTAGGTTATGATTAATGCCAAAGGTAGCCGCCTTTGGCATCTACCTTTTATAATTATACCAAACAAACTCTTTAACTTCTTAAAACAGTCCATGAAAAGATTTTACTTTTTATTCTTTAGCACTTTGTTTTTTGCACCTTCATTTTTATTTGGTGCAACTGAAATAGCTAATAGCAATTTAATTTATACTTGGGGTTATGGCGATGTGATGAATGAAATCATGCAAGCTGTTAAAGGTATAACCACTGAAACAAGTTATATCGTTAATGCAGCCTTAGCTATCTCATTATTGCTTTTTAGTATCAAAAAAGCAATGGATGGACAAACAAATCCTGTGTTTGAATTTGGAAAAATGTTTATACTTTTTGCTGTAGTGTGGCAGATGTTTTTAAGGGCGCCAAATGACAATAATCACCGCTTCATGATTCACGATGAAGTAACAAGTAAAGATTATGTCATTTCTCAAATTCCTATAGGCATAGGAAAAAGCTTTGCATTAATGACACAATTTGAGAAGGTTATCCTAGAAGCTATGGAAAAACATTTTTCAACTCCACAATCTACAAATTTCTCTAACGCAGGTTTAGGTTTTTCACTTCAAGTGATGAGTACTTTACCAAGCGTAAAGCTTTCGGCTATTGATGCAACTTTGCAAAAAAATATTGATTTTTATTTTAGAAACTGCGTTTCAGTAGGTATCTTGCTTAATCAACAAGGTAGAAATCTTTTTCAAAACTCTGATAATTTAATGCAAGATCTTTTCACAAACATAGGCAATGGCTCTCAGCTTACTCCTTTGTTTAAAAATAACAATAATGTTGAAGAACAAAGTGTTGTACCTTGTTCTGATGCAGGTCCTCAAATCGTTGAAATGATTCAAAACGATACAGATGAAGCTATGAAGATTCATGCTGCTTTGCTTGGTATGGTAGATGATATGACAAATTATGAGCAAAAGTTCTTAGGCGCTGCACAAATCTATAACGAACAAGCTGTAAGTGCTAGATCTTATTTACAGCAATCCATGATAATGCTTGCTTCTCAAGATGCAATCATTAATACCGCTAAATCAGTAGGATTAAATCCTGCTTCTGTGGCTGCAAATACTGCTTATGCGGATCAGCAATTTTATGCAAGTATGCAAGCACAAGGACACATGGCGCAAACTTATTTGCCTTTAGCTAAAGCTTATTTAACAGCTATTATCATAGGTTTATCTTGGCTTGTTGCTTTGCTTTCTATTGTATTTGGCTCTTACGCACATATTAAGATGTTTTTTACTCTATGTATTTGGATAGTGCTTTGGACTCCTATTCTTTGTATTATTAACTATCTAAATGATTATAATCTTATGAAAGTTGCACAAGTAATAACAGGTGGAAAAGCAGCTTTAAGCTTAGGAGATAACATGCTTATATTCAAAGAAGTAGCAAATAGATCAAATTTCATGAATTATCTTGTAATGAGTACTCCTGTTTTAGCTTATGCAATTGCTAAAGCAAGTGAGCAAGGATTTATAACTTTTGCTTCTGGATTATCTCAAGCTCTAACAGGTGCTTCAAGAGCTGCTGGAAGCTTTGCAAATCAGCAAGC
>NZ_MJWZ01000011.1:0-9890 GCF_001762535.1 Campylobacter sp. BCW_6889
TGTGTCAAAATTTAAAGTATTGTTTTCATAAGGATTATGAATACTTAAAATAGCTTCTTGATCAATTAAAACATTAGGATGAAAATTAAAATCTTGACTTAGATTAAATAAGCTTTCATCTAAACTTTCAAAAAAACCTTCACATTCTATAGAAAAAAGCTCTTCAAGACTTTCTTGGATGAGGGCTTTAGTGATTTTAAAGGGTAGGGGATTTGAAGTAGAATTTGATATATTAAGACTCATAAAGGAATTTGAGGCCATTTTTTCTCCTTAATGTGGTAATAAGATTTATCAAATACAAAGCTTATAAGTGTGATTAAATTTTTATTTATATTTGTTTGTAAATATTGTAGCATAGTTGGGGTAAATTTGAGTGTGTTTTATGATTATGAATATTTATTCATAAAGTTTCATATATACTATGGAGAATTTTTTTTGCGTGTTTCCTAAGATTTTTGCCCAGCCAAGTTTGGCAGTATTTTCTTCTCCTAACACAAACTTCATTTCTGAAGAATAATTGATTTTAAGGTATAAATCAACGCAAAATTCATAATTTGTTAAAAACATTATACTATTTTTTAAATCATCATGTTTAGTTCCATTAGGCATAAATTTAACCGCTTCTTGATATGAAATATCTTTTATATAAATTGCTATTTTATTTTGATAAGAGGTAAATTTATCACCTAGTATGAAATTACTCCCCAAGGCATGATTTTTTACGCCCAGTTTATTTCTTTGAGTATCAGAGATTAAAATTTGGTGAGGCAAATTTTCAATGATTGATAATTTATCCTTAAGTTTAAAATTGACTTGTAAAACTCTTTCAATGTGTGTTTTAGGTCGTCTTAAACTTAGTAGTAAAGGTGCAAATGGTAAATATTTTTTTGCAATATCGTATTCTTTAATTCCTAATATATTAAATAAAATTTGAGAAATAGAGTCTTTAAAATTATCATTAAAAGATCTTGGATAATTTTTTAAGCCAATAACATCGAAAAATATCCAAAGTAAATAGTGATTAAAAAAATCAAAAAATAAAGTCCAACCTTGTTCTCCATCTTCATTTCTGGATAATTTATCTAACATAAATGAAGGAAGTTGTGAGGAAACTCCATGTAAGCCCATAAAATTTACAAATAATTCTATAAATGATTGATCTGAAAAAATAATTTTTTCTAAATCTTTATTTGGATGCTTTAAACTTTTATTGGTTCTTAAAAATATATTTTTTTTCCCATAATTTTTTTCTAGCTTTCTTATAAGTTTAAAAAAACTATATGAAGTTGGATCATTCATATTAAAGCTTTTTTTCCAAAAGAAGCAGGATAATGCAGAATTTCTTTTGAATCAAGACATTTTATCTTTAATTCACAAAAGGAATTAATGCTAGCAAAAGATGCTAAAAATTTGGATATAACTAATCCTAGTAAATATACTTCACCTAAAGTATAAAACTTAGAATCCTTAATACTAAAAATAGCCACTGTTCCTTTTTTTGTAATATTTTCATCAATTAGATAAGTGCTTTTGCTTTGAATATCAACTATAGATTCTTTTAAAAGTTCATAAGATTTCCAATTTAACTGATTATTTAAAAAACTATAGCTTTCTAATACACCAAAAAAAGCTTTTCTACTTAATATGGTTTGATAAGAAAAAGATAATACAGAAACAAGTTTCCACAATAAATTGCCATCAACGCTGCATCTTCTCGCTTCACTTGGAATTTCGATATTTTTAGTATCAACACCTTTTAAATTGCAATTATTAATATCTCCTATTTTTAATCTTGAAGGCAGATCTCCATTAGAGCATAAAAGATCAATGCTTATAGTTTCATCCATTAAATAAGAGGAGAAAAAGGAAATTTCGCTAAATACTTCTCCTTTAGAATTCTTTTTAGTATTTATGCTATAAAAGTCTTTTTGATTATCTTTTAAAAATTCAAAACGTTCAAAACTCTTATAGTTTTTTAATAATCTTTTACCCCCTTCGCTATTGTGTGCTTTAACTTGCAATGTTTGTATAATCTCATAAGCTTTAGGTTGGCTTCTATCAACAAAAATTCGATAACTATCTTTTTTATGATTATTTATAAGAGGTTCTGCGCTTTTTGCAAAGATATTGATAATAGGCGTCATACTTAAAGAAAACAATTCTTTTCTAAATATGCAATTTGCAGGAAATGGTTTAGAGAATTTAAATTCAATATTAATTGTTCTTCCTTGGCAATTATTTAAAATATCTAAGTTATTAATTCTTAGAAAATTAAATTTATGGGGCATAAAAAAATATTCCCTTAACAAAGAAAAAGCTTCAAAGCCTAAATCATTATAAGATAAACTACTTTCATCTGGATTTAATCCTATTTTTTCAATATCGTAAGTATTAAGAAAAAATTCTTCATCAGTATCTAAACTTTGAATTTTTAATTCTTTTAAATAAGAATGCATGTATAATAATAAAGTACTAGACATATAGGTATCATTGCCTAAATATAAATTAATTTTTTCTAAGCCCAAATCACTTATTTTTGTTTCTGCTTTATCTATTTGTAATTTTAAATTAAAAGTATAGTCTTGGTTTTTACTTGATGCAAAAACCTCATTTATCGAAATAGGGTAAAGATAGACATCATAAACAGTTTTAAATTCACAAATGCATTTATCTATAGGTTTTGATTTAACAACGGTTCCTTTTGGAATAGTAAGTTTATTTTCTTTGCTATTTTGTTCAAGTTTAAATTCTTGCATACATAATGAGGGTATGGGATTTGTATAGTTTGGAGAAACTATATTGATTAAAGATTCTGCAATATGCGGGATATTTTCATCAAGTTCTTGGTGAATTTTAGAACTTAGGATGGCTAAATTTTCAATAATTCTTTCTACATCGGGATCTTTGCTATTGTAAGCTAAAAATGGAGCTAGTTTTGGATAATTTTTTACAAAATGTTCCCTAGTTTCATATAGATATTCAAGCTCTTTTTGATAATAAAAGATATTATCTTTCATTTAACCTCACAATATCTATTATTTTTAAAAATAATTTCTATACTAAATTCCTTAAAACGATCCTCTTGAAAAAAACATTTTACAATAAAAGAAAGTTGCCAAGGGCTTAAGCTATTATCATAAGTAATAGAAACAACTCGTATTCTTTTTTCATAACTATCAATTAACTTTCTTATTTCCTTAGCCATTGATATGCATAATTCGCTAGAACTAAGATTAATGTCAGTCATATTTGGCATCCCTAAATCTTTCGCGGTATAACAGTCATTAATCTTAGAGTTGAGCAAAACTTTTATATTATTCTTTACATCCTCAAAATCATTTTGATAGAATGGAATATGAATGTTTTGCTCATCTAAATTATGGATCAGTTTATCTAGCAAGGACATTATTATTCTTTATCTAATTTTCCTACTAAAGAAAGTTCAAAATTACCGCCCATATATTTAAAATGAGGTCGGACGCTTAGTCCTATTTTATACCATCCTGGCTCTCCTGGTATATCATCAACTTTCACTTGTGCTGCTCTGAATGGACGACGACTTCTTACTTCAGAAGGTGGATTTTCTTGATCGGAAATATATTGTCTAATCCATTCATTAAGACCATTTTCGATATCGCTTCTTTCTTTCCAGCTCCCTATTTCTTCTCGTTGTAAAACCTTTAAATAGTGCGCCAATCTTGAAATTAAAAAGATATATGGAAGTTGAGTTCCTAATCTGTAATTTGTTTCAGCTTCTTTACCTTCTGGGGTATTTTGAAATAATTTTGGTTTTAACGGAGAATTTGCTGAAAAAAATGCTGCATTATTACTATCTCTTCTTAATGTTAAAGTTATAAAACCTGCTTCTGCAAGTTCATACTCTCTCCTATCTGTAATCAAAACTTCTGTAGGTATTTTTGATTGTATAGTTCCAAAATTTTCATAAAGATAAGTAGGCAGATCCTTAACAGTCCCTCCACTTTTTGGTCCTATAATATTTCCACACCATCTATACTTAGCAAAGCTTTCTGTCAATCTTGTACAAAAAGTATACGAAGAATTAGCCCACAATAAATGATTATGCGAAGCATGTACATTTTCTTTATAATTAAAACTTTTGATAGGGTTTTCTTCAGGATCATAAGGGCTTCTTGCTAAAAATCTTGTCACTAGTAAGCCTGTATATTTAGAGTCTTCATTTTCTCTAAAAGTTCTCCACCTTGTATATTGAGGACCTTCTAGCAAACCTTGCAAATCTTGAATATTTGCAAGTTCAGAATAATCATCAAGCCCAAAAAATTTTGGTCCAAAAGATGTTAAAAAGGGAGAATGACTCATAGCCGCAATACTAGCCATTTTATTTAAAAAAGTCATATCAGGACTTGCTGATCCAAGTTGATAATCTCCAATGATTGCTCCTACAGGCTCTCCTCCAAATTGTCCATATTCTGAAGAATATATATTTTTATAAACAACGCTTTGTGTTATATCTGGATTGTTTTCAAAATCCTCTAAAGCTTCTTCTTTTCTTATATCAAATAGGTCGATTTTTATATTTTCATTAAAATCAGTTCTTTCAACTAGAAATCTAAGTCCACGCCAAGTAGATTCAAGTTTTTGAAATTCTTCATTATGTAAAACTTCATCCATTTGTTTTGAGAGTAAATGGTCAATATGGGCTATCATTTCATCAAGTGCAAATTTATTGATTTTTTCTTCGGCATTATCACTTTTTACAATTTCTGAAATAAATTCAGCAACACCTCTTTTGGCAATACTATAACTTTCATCAGTTTTAGAGTATTTGCTTTTCTCCATAATTTGTTCAATAATTGGCGTATCAATTACTTTGGTATTTGCCATTTTAATTTCCTTGCTCTTCTTGTTTAATTTCTAAAAGTAACTTTTCTTTAGTTTTTTCATTTTTTAACGCTTCTAAAACAGCTTTTCTAAAATCAGGAATATTACCCATAGGACCTTTTAAAGCCATTAAAGCTTCTCTTAGTTGCAATAATTTGTTTAACTCAGGTATTTGTTTAGCTAAGCTATCTGGAGAAAAATCCTTCATGCTAGCAATATTGAGCTTAACATCAAGCTCTTCAGCTCCTGTTCCAAGAGTATTTTTTACGCTAAAACTCGTTGTTATATTGAGTTTTCTCATAACTTGATCAAAATTGATCTTGTTAATTTGCAAAATTTCTCTTTCCTCTAAGGGGGTTTCGTTTTTTCCTTTTAAATTTGCCATTACCATTAATTTTAACGGCAGCTCCACATCCTCATTTTGTCCATTAGTTTTAGCTTTATATGTAATATTAATTCGTTCCTTTGGAGCATGAGATCCATCTGACATTTTAAATCCTTAAAAATAAAAATTTTAGCTTAATTATTATATTAAAATTTGCTAAATTTAATCTTGCATCATTTAATTTTATTTTTTGCGTTTTCATATTCTTCGGCTAGATAATCTTTTAGTAGAGTTTTTTCCATTAACTCTACTAAGTATATATTTAAAATTTTAGAGTTCTTTTTCATTCCTTTTGATTCAAAAATTTTTACCATATCTAGCAAGGAATTAATATTATTCATAGTAGAATTATTAAAATTTTCTTTATCAATATTCATCAGCATTTGCTCAAAATCTTGTAATGTATGTTCTTTGTCAGTTTTTTTACTTGAAAAAAAACTTTTTTTATTTTCTTTGGATTTAACAAAATATTTATAAACTTCTTCTTTGCAGATAAAATCACCATTTTGAAAACGGAGAAGTTCAATAGTATCAAATTTAGAAATAAAATCACTTGTTAATATTATAAGAATGTCTAATTGTTTATTTTTTTTCTTTTTTTCTAAAAAATCACAAAAGAGTTGTACACCCTCTATCCAAAAAGGATTTAAAATAAGTTCATGCATAAAACATTTAATATGTTCTATATCATTTTCTTTATCAGAAAGTAATATGCGAATTATATCTGCATCAGGTTTTCTTATTTTAGTAATTTTTTCATTATTACATTCAGGCAAACACCTGATTTTTCCCCACATTGCTTGGGTGAATAAAGCGTAGATATTGAGATTATTTTCATCCTCTTCTAAAAGCTCAAATGCAAGTTTTTGATAAAAATTTTTATATTCTCTCTCGTTTAAAGAGTTAATATTATCGCTTCTAATGTTTATAGATACTTGAGTTACAGGAGATTTTGGAAGTTGTGGTGCAACTTGAGCAATTTCAATTTTTGCAAAATTGCAAGATAGTAAATTTTCAAATTCGGAAAATAAAGTAATAAATTGATTAACAATCTCAGATGATATAAGCACTTTTGTTTTATTGTATTCTTGAATAAAATTTTGAATAAAATTTTGAATTTTTCGCTTTTGAGCTAATATATAAGCATTATTTTCATCTATAAGTTTTTTTAAATGTTGAAAAAGAAGCAAAAGCTTTTCAAAGCATTCTTCATTGTTTAAATTAAAACACGATAAAAGAAAATAGTTGCAAATTTTAAAATTTAAAGAATGATTTAATAATATAAACTGAGAATATTGATAAACTTTATCCCAAGAAATATTTTCATGGTTTAAAGTCTTATATTTTGACATCTCATCTTCAAGTAACTGAAATTCTTGTAGTTCATCTAAATTATTTTTCAATTGATCACAAAAATACATTTAATTCCTCCAAAAATTTGCCTCATTATAATTAAATTTTAAAAAATATTATGTTAATTTTTTAAAAAATTTACTCAATTAATCATAAATTATATATTCTAAGATAGAAAGGATACTTTAGTTTCATGTTTTGTAAAAAAAGTTTATTTTTTTTATTGCCACTATTCTTTTGCGCTTGCTCAAGTGTTGTTAGTGTTAAGATAAATAATGTAGAGAATTCCAATCTTAATAATAGACATGATGATGTTCCTGTTACAGCTATTGTATATCAACTTAAGGATATTAAAAAATTTGAAGAAGCAAGTGATATAGATTTGGCTACTAGAGAAGAGGGGGTACTAGGCAAGGATAAACTTGATTCTATTAAAACGCAAATTGCACCTAAAGACAATATTATCGCGGTTAAAGTAGATGAAGAAGAGGTTCCTTATGTAGGCATTCTTGTATTATTTGCAAATAATACAAAAAAAACAACAAAAATATGGGCAAAGACCGAAGATGCAAATGGGTTTGGGAAGAATAAGTATTTAAAATTTGAAATATCCAAAGAAGGTATCAAAAGAATTAAATAGGAATAATATATGGCAAATAAATTAAAAGTTGCTTGGTTTGATGGACTTAATATTGGACAAACCCATTTTGAGCAGCAAGAAAGATTTTTTAATAGAAATATAGATCTTAAAACTATAAATATATATAGTAATTTATATGGAATAATAGACTTGGAATTTTCTCAAGAGATGTTATTGCAAGGAAAAATTGCACTTTCTAAAATTTCAGGTATCGCACAAGATGGAAGCATTTTTAATGCACCTGAGCAAGATTTGTTGCCTGAGCCTATTGAAATCAATTATGAATCTTTAATTGATTCAGTTGTGGTATTAAAAATTCCTATCGGAGTTACTGATATTGCTGATTTATCTTTAAGAAATACTTTTCCAAATTCAAAGTTTATATGTCTTAGAAATAGTATTGCTTTAAGAAATTATGATGATTCAAAATCTAATGTAATGGACAAAATTGAAGATGAGTACGAACTTGAAAATCTGACTTTTACACAAGAGAAAAAAGATTTACTTCTTGCTAGTTTAAGATTAAAACTTGGCATTTTAGGTAATTCAACTCCTGATGAACTTGAATTACCAATTGCAAAAATTAAAAATATTGATATCAATAAAAAAATTGAATTAGAAAGTGATTTTATACCCACTTGCTTAAATATCAGCAAAATATCTACCATAAGATCCTTTTTGGAAGAAATTATTTTTTCAATCAATCAACATAAAAAAGTTCTATCTAATGTTTTTAAAGGAATCGATCAAACAAAAAATACATTGGATTTTAGCACTTTTTTATCCCTTAATCTTTTAAAAAAATGGTATTTAATATTTTCACATCTATCAAAAAAAGATAAAATACATCCTGAATTTTTATACGAAAAATTTTTAGAATTTCAAGGAGAGCTTGCAGCTTTTAGCAACGAAGAATCTTTTTTAGATTTTATTCCTTATAAACACGATAATCTTTATAATACTTTTTTAAATATGATGAATAATCTAAGATTGTTATTTTCTAAAATCACAAGCCCTAAATATTTTATAGCTAAGACTAGTATTAACGGCAACGGTTTTTATGATTTTATTTTTGATAATTCGGGAATTTTAGAAGAAAGTGAAATTTATTTCGCAATTCGTGCAGATGTTACTACAGAATATCTACTTAATAATTTTAAAATTCAAAGCAAGATACATACTCAAAGTAAAATTAAAAATATAGTCGCAACTCAGCTTGAGGGCTTAAATGTAGATCAAGTACCTAATGTTCCATCTAGCATTCCTTATTTAAATGGTTATGTTTATTATAAATTAGATAAAAGAGATCAACTGTTTAAAGATTTTAAAAATGAAAGTATCATTAGTATGTACTTGACCAACAATATAAAAAACCCTGATATTATAATGTGGGCGGTATTTCAATGAAAGAAATAAATGAAGAAAAAAAGGCATTAAGCTTACTTCTTGATTCAGATTTTGATGGTTTAAAAAACAATAAAATTATTGATTATTCTTTGGAGTTGCTTTTGCTTTCTTATAGACTTTCAAAAATAAGCTCTATGGATACAAGTAGTATTAATCAACTTAGAGAAACATTGATTAATAAAATTTTAGATATAACCGCTAAATTAAGTATATGTAAAGAATATGATGAAAAAGAAATTATTAAATTCAAATATTGTCTTTGTGTCTTTATAGATGAAAGCTTAATGAAAAATGAACTTTTTATTAATTTTTGGGCTCACAATACTCTAACTGTAAGGTTATTTGATGAAACTTTAGGTGGAAATAATTTTTATGATATTGCATCATCTTGGATTAATAACCCTTTTAAGTTTAAAGATTTTTTGGAATTTATCTATGCTTGTTTGATTCTTGGTTATAAAGGAAAATATAATGAGACTAAGGATAGAGATGAAAAAATAATTCATTTTTGCAATAATATTGCCACATCTTTAAAACCGGTTTATAAGATAGAAGAAGAGTTAGCTTTTAATAAAGCATATAAAACTGGTTTGAAAGAAAATATTTGGCAAAAATTTATAAGATTGTATTTTAAAAAACTTATTATCGTTGTGCCAGCATTGATTATATTAGGAGTATTAAGCTATGCAATTTTCAATTTAGAAACCAATAATCTTAAAGTGGATAATAATATATCCGTATTGATAAAAAATTTAACACATATAGAATAAATATACTAAATTTTTAAATATCAATTTATTTGTTATGAGTAAAATTAAATAAAAATTATTTTACAGCTAGAATAAAAATCAAATGCAAAACCTATAAAAGGATAAAAATATATGAAAAAACAAGCTCTATTATTTTAATGATAAAGAAAAAGTTATACTGCTAACACTAAACCACAAAATTACATCTTAATTTTAATAAAATAGAGAATCTAAGGAGATAACCCATGACATATATATTACTTCTTATTATAATTTCTACTATTCTTTCTTATCTTATATTAAAATTTATTTATAAAATCATCTTTAAATCTACAAAAAGCGTTTCAAAGTTTTTAGTCTTTCTTGGAAGTATAGGCTTAATTATCTTTTATTATACTCCTTATTCTTATTATTTAGAGCCTAGTTATTGGCAATTTAGGAATATGTGTAAGTTAAATGAACTTCCTAAAGTATAATAAGATTCTAGGGTATTTTG
>NZ_MJWZ01000012.1:0-2693 GCF_001762535.1 Campylobacter sp. BCW_6889
TTAGATCAAGATAATACTATAAAACAAGATACACCTAGTTATTATTTTTCTCCTAAAGATGAAAGCAGTGGTTTAGGAAGACTTAGTATCTTTTATAAAAATGATGAACTTTGCTTGCTTAATTATTCTATTATAGAAAATTCTTTAAATATCAAATTAGAATGTTTAAGCAAACAAAGCTTAGAGTATAAAGACTTAATTTCAAACACTTTAAAAGAACAAAAAACCACACAAGTAGATAAAAAACAAGCTATAGCTAAACTTCATGCTCTTTTAGAAAATCAAAACCTAGAATGTATCCATGGAGGTAAAGTCATACTTAAATCAAACAAAGGAAAAACTTTTAAAGATGATGGTGTGCCTATTATGCTAGAAAGTGATTTATTAAACTCTAGTATAGTAGCTTGTCCTAATACTATAGCAGGTGTAAGTGTTCCTTGTACTAAAGTTGTTAATGTAAAAGGATCCTTATCTCAAAAGAAAGTCAATAATGAATATGTAATCTTACAAGAACTCATATCAGCTTGTATTAGTGATAAAGGTTTTCCTTTAAAAGTAAGCTTTACTCCTACTAAGTTTAAATTTGATCACAGCTTTAATCCTAAAGAGGGCTTAGGAGAACAAAGTAAAAATCAAATAGAGTTAAAAGAACCTATAATAAGACTTCATTATAAAAGTGATAGATTTCAAAAAGATAATTTACCTATCTATAATCTTTTAATCAATAATGAAAAAAAAGAACAAAATAAGGCTTTAAATGAATTTAATATAGATTTAAAAGATTTAAAAGATATAGAGGATATAAATATTCTTAATCAATTCAAACAAGACTTTAGTAAAGATTATGAATTTAAAGAATTAAATCTTAGCTTTGATACTAATTTAATCAAACTTTATTTTATTATCTCAAAAAACATTGCTAAAGTTTATAAAAGTGCTTATAAGGAATTTGAAAACAAAGATTTAGGAGTAGGGTATTTTACACAGCTACATGAGTATGATAAAATCATCAAAAATGCTTTAGAAGATAATAAAGAATTAAACGAATATCATTTTAGTTTTTTAGCTCCTGCAAAAATGCAAAATTTAAAACTTCAAATCGCACAAGGACTAGATGAAATCTTAGAAGATGAAGATAGAAAACAAGAGCTTTATGTTTGTAAATTTGTGGTGGTAAATGGGGTTAGTGAAAACAAAATAAAAGCAAAAAATAAAGATGTAAATATAAATAATGGCACAAAATACACAAACACTACAAAAAGCAATAATATAAGTTCTAGTGAAAACAATGCTCAAGAAATCATCCCTGATAATGTTATAAGAATACAAACACAAGATGGCAGTGGGGAGTTTATTGAGATAGTATTTCCTAGTCAATTAGAACTCAATGATAAACCTTTGGAAGATGTGAGTTATACATTTGTTCCGGCTTTAAGAGGTTTATATTCAATGTTTAAAATTACAAGTAGACTTAATAGTGGTTTAACGCGACAAGAAGTAGTGAAAATTATTGAAAAACTACAAAAAGGTAGCAGTGGGAATATTCGCCTTTTGAAAAATAAAAAAGAATTAGATGAACTGTGGCAAAAATTAATAAAAAATGCCACAAAGTTAGAAGAAAAATATATTCCTATAAAAAATCATAAAACAGGACAAATTACGCAAGAAAAATTTATAAGATATAAATTGAATGATGGAATTGATATTATATACAGAACAGGTTCTGGAAGTGGGGGAGAAACAATAAATATTTATGGCAAAAATCCAAAGCTCAATAAAACTATTCATATTAAACCATAGGAATAAAAGTGAAAAGAATAAAAGTAATATATGCAATGGGTAATCCTATTTTTTCTTATAAAGAAAAAGATGATATAGGATATAAAAGTTATGAAAATTTAAGTAAAGTATTAAATAATAAACCATATTTTTCTGAAATGGATTTACTTTTAGAATATTTAAGATACACAACAAAAACAGATATTCTCTTAGCATTTGAATATTTATTATTAAAACTTATTGATGATGAATTTTTTGCAAGACATGAAATAGATGCAAATATCATTCAATTTTATAATATTGATAGTCTTAACAACACTCCTTCTTTAAATACACCCAAACCTACCTATATAAGTGAATATATTAATATCTTGGGGCAACTTTTTCTAGCAGGTTATATAGATTTTGGATCTTATTGTGATGAAGATAGAAATAAAATAGATTATCCCTCAAACTTATCTTATTATAAAGAAGATAAATATCAAGCTTGGATATATTTTAGAGATAATTTTTTTTATAAAGAAAGATTTGAAAGAAATTTGAATGATGATATTATTGTAGATGGATGTAGCACAATGTTTTCTCCCACTTCTTGGGATACACCACAATATTGGTCACAATACAATATCTGGATAGCAACAACCCCAAAAGGCACAAAATACTTCCAAGAAATCTTAGCTCCTAAATTTTACAACAAATACAAAGATTTAGAAGTTGAGATTGATGATAAGGGCAATGTGCTTAGGTGGATAGGAGAGATTAATAGAGAGACAAAAAATATTAGCAAATAAAAAATGATATAATAATGCTTTATATAAGGAATCTTTTATGTTTATAAGTTCTAAAACAGAGTTAATTCAAACTATTAAAAATTTAACAATCAACAATAAAGAAGTTAAACAGATTGATTTTAT
>NZ_MJWZ01000013.1:0-5005 GCF_001762535.1 Campylobacter sp. BCW_6889
TTAGATCAAGATAATACTATAAAACAAGATACACCTAGTTATTATTTTTCTCCTAAAGATGAAAGCAGTGGTTTAGGAAGACTTAGTATCTTTTATAAAAATGATGAACTTTGCTTGCTTAATTATTCTATTATAGAAAATTCTTTAAATATCAAATTAGAATGTTTAAGCAAACAAAGCTTAGAGTATAAAGACTTAATTTCAAACACTTTAAAAGAACAAAAAACCACACAAGTAGATAAAAAACAAGCTATAGCTAAACTTCATGCTCTTTTAGAAAATCAAAACCTAGAATGTATCCATGGAGGTAAAGTCATACTTAAATCAAACAAAGGAAAAACTTTTAAAGATGATGGTGTGCCTATTATGCTAGAAAGTGATTTATTAAACTCTAGTATAGTAGCTTGTCCTAATACTATAGCAGGTGTAAGTGTTCCTTGTACTAAAGTTGTTAATGTAAAAGGATCCTTATCTCAAAAGAAAGTCAATAATGAATATGTAATCTTACAAGAACTCATATCAGCTTGTATTAGTGATAAAGGTTTTCCTTTAAAAGTAAGCTTTACTCCTACTAAGTTTAAATTTGATCACAGCTTTAATCCTAAAGAGGGCTTAGGAGAACAAAGTAAAAATCAAATAGAGTTAAAAGAACCTATAATAAGACTTCATTATAAAAGTGATAGATTTCAAAAAGATAATTTACCTATCTATAATCTTTTAATCAATAATGAAAAAAAAGAACAAAATAAGGCTTTAAATGAATTTAATATAGATTTAAAAGATTTAAAAGATATAGAGGATATAAATATTCTTAATCAATTCAAACAAGACTTTAGTAAAGATTATGAATTTAAAGAATTAAATCTTAGCTTTGATACTAATTTAATCAAACTTTATTTTATTATCTCAAAAAACATTGCTAAAGTTTATAAAAGTGCTTATAAGGAATTTGAAAACAAAGATTTAGGAGTAGGGTATTTTACACAGCTACATGAGTATGATAAAATCATCAAAAATGCTTTAGAAGATAATAAAGAATTAAACGAATATCATTTTAGTTTTTTAGCTCCTGCAAAAATGCAAAATTTAAAACTTCAAATCGCACAAGGACTAGATGAAATCTTAGAAGATGAAGATAGAAAACAAGAGTTTTATGTTTGTAAATTTGTGGTGGTAAATGGGGTTAAAATATGAAAATAAAAAATTTTACTTTAATTGCATCAAATCATAATTTAGAAATCGAGTTAAAAAATCTTACCAAAAATGCTAATAAAATTATTTTTATATGCAGTGATTTTGATGGATATAAAGAAGCTAAGAATTCTTTGTATAAGACACTACATACTATTGAAGATAATTTTAAAATTGATAATACAAAAACTTTTAAAATCATACATTTAAATCAAGCCAATAAAGACGAAATCACAAAAGAACAAAAATTTAGCTCTGATAAAAATTTATCTAGCATTAAAAAAATTATCTTTAATAATTTAAAATTTTTAAATAATGCAATTAATCAAAATGAAAATAAAACGCTCAATAAAATTATTGATGAAAACAATGTAGAAAATATTGAAAATTTTTTAAAAGAAATTCAAAAAGAATTAAATATATTATTAAAAAATATCAAAGAATCTAACTATTTTGAGCAAGAAATTAAACCAAAGATACAACTTACCCTAGATACACTTTTTAATACACTTTTAAAAAATATTACTCAATCTAATGATGATGAATATAAGCAAATTATTAGAGCTATAGCAAAATTTTTTATCAATATACTAGATTCTGTAACCAATCTTAAAAAACCTGTCTCTTTAGTCAAAAAAAATCCTTATGTTTTTGTTGTAAATACATTATTTGAAGCTTATAATTCTTCTGCTGAGTATCAAGAGTATAAGGAACAAAAATATTATTATGATTTTGCTTATCCACTTTTAGAGCTTATTACTAGTAAGCTTTATCCTATTATCGCTTTGTGCAATGAAGAAATTTTATCTGATGTATTAATTATAGATGATAAAGTATTATTAGATTTTTCATCTTATTCTAATGTACCTTCTATTAGTCTTTATAAAAATAGTTTTTATAAAGTTATTTTAGATGAAGAATTTCAAGGTATTTTTGATAATTTTTTAGAAAATAATCTAAAATTTGAAAATGAAAAGTTAGATAATACACTTTTAGTGAATTCTAGTTTAAATAATTTTGATACAACATTAAAAAAAGCAATCAATTTAAATATCTCTAAACTCAATCATTTCTTTTATGCAGAATATCCTGATTTAAATTCTTCCATGCTAGTAGAAATGATATTAGATAAAAAAAATACTGATCAAATCAATACAACCAAAATGGGTAAAAATTATTTGCTTATTACTAATCCACCACAGCTTAACAATGCAGGACTTTGTGAGGACTTGTATCAAAAAAAATTAGGAGCAATAATAAAAAATCGCCCCAAAGCTCTTACAAAAAATGAAAAACTTGCATTAAAAGGCGATTTTCCTAGCAAAAGAGATTATGGTTCTTATTTTATAGAAAGAGATGTTAAAAAAGAAGATGATTATGTATTGCAACTTTGTCCTTTTGTGAAACTTGATGGACAGATTTATCAAAAATATAAAGGGTATTTTAATTTTTATAATCAAACATATTCTTGGATGAAACTTTATTTATTAGAATATATAAACGAACGATTAGAATATGAAAAAGTTAAGCAAGATTTTGCTTATATTGATAGCTTTTTTAAATTGCCTAAAGAACTTGAAGAAATTAGCGAAAAAGAAAAAGAAAAAGTAGAAGAATATGTCGAGCTTTTTAATAATTATTTAGATAATATCAATTCTCGCTATGACCAAACACAATCCAATCTTAACTCAGAAACATTAATGTTTAAAACATATGAAAATGTAGATTTTAAGAAATACTCACCTTTAACGGTTGTTTTATTGACTTTAACTTTGTATGTTTTACAAAAAGACTTAGCTTTTACGCAAGAATATTCTTTGGGATATAAATTGTTTCAGGCAAATATTGGTAATTATCAAAAGATTAAAATACCAAATTATTTTAATGAGTATATTTCATTTATCCCTGATGATATTTATTTTTATGATAATGATAAAAAAATTTATATCTTTTTATCTAAAGAATTAAATAAAAATAAAAAAGAAGATGAAGTTATTTATTTAGATGAATTAGCCAAAGCTATGTTTGAAAATGATTTTGAAGAAGAAGATCAAACTTATGTAAATTTTTTAAAAACCTTAAATGAAAGTTTTGATGAGGAGATTGAATTTGAAGAAAATATACAAACAGACAAAACTCTTCCTTCAAAAAAAGATTTAGATAAAAGCATTCAAGATATTATGCTTGATAAAGAACTTGCAAAATTATCTATAGATATTACTTTTTTTAACATCATTAAGCAACTTTTTCCTTTTACAGAATTTTTTATGAGTCAGCCTGATTTTTTTAAAAAAATGATTTTATTTTTTATAGATTCAAGCTTAGATAAAAAGTATTATGGTAATAAATTATTTTCTAGTTTTAAAGCACATTTTTTTAAAGAACTAGGGATATTTTATGCACTTAGCCCTAAGGGGCGTTTTATAAAAATTAATCCAAAAAGTAAAAAATCACTCAATAAGCTTTTTTTATATCAAATAGGAACAAATTATTATTATTTTAATCAATTAGAATATGCAAGTGAATTAAAAAAGTCAAAGAGTTTTTCAAGATTAGATAAAGCTAAGCAAATTCATTTGATATCAAAAGTAAGAAAACAATTAGCTATTGATTTTTCTATTAAAATGAGTAAAGACTTGAGCGTGGATATATTAAAAAATTTAGCAGGATCTTTTATTGATACACTTTTGCCTACAAATTATGAAAGATTGAAAATTTTATATGAAAAACTAATGTATGAAAAATTTACTTACAATTATGATTTTCCTTTAGCTGTAAAAAAAGAAGAATATATAACCTATCCTTTATTAATAAATTCTAGATTTATGAGTTTTGATTTATCTGAGTTTATTTTTGGTTCTTTATTATGCACGGGTGGGCTTAATTATTATCCTAGTATTGCTTGTGCTACAACTTCAAGTGAAGCTAGGGAATTTGCCTTAAAAAGACTTTTATCTTATATTATTTTAGATGAAAAAAGAAGTGCTTTTATGGAAGATAAAATCAATGAAGGCAAATATATCTTAAATGATAAGGAATTTTTTGAAAAAAACAATATAGAACTTAGAAATTGTAATATATATAAGCTAGAACATTTTCAAAGAAAAGAAGAGTATAAAACACAAAATCCTATGATAAAACAACACCCTATCTTAGCCTATAATGATACTATACAAATTTTATATGAATATGCAAATGGGATTTATAATACCACTCAAGATGAAAAAGGTAAGTTTATAGAAGATAGGCAAAAAGCAAGAAGATTGATGGAAAATTTAGAAGCCATAGGACAACATAATTTGGAAGTGATGTATAAGGGGATAAATGAGGAATATGTAAAAAACAAAAGAAAAAATGAAAATGATGAGGAAGAAAGCGATGATACTAATAAATCCCAAGATTATTCTAATAAGTTTATAGGCAGACTAGCCACTACTATAATCATGGAAGATGGTTTATATATAGGATGAAAGGATAAATAATGAGTGGTAATAAAGATATTTACGAGATTTATACTTCTAATGGACTTATATTAGAAGTTGATAAAAATACAAATCAAATTATATTTGATAAAAGAGAAGATGGGCGTGAAGTAGGCAAATACACCCAAGAATATTCCAAAGCTTTGTTTGAAGCACACAATATCAAACAAAACTCCCCCTACAAAGACTATCAACCCCAATACCTAGATCCTGAATTTCACACAGGGGAGAAATCTACTTTGCTTGAATTTAAAGATTGGCAAAGTATTTATTTAAAAGATCCTATCAAAGGAAGCATAGCTCCTTGGACTAAAGCAGAAAAAGCTTATTAT
>NZ_MJWZ01000014.1:0-4502 GCF_001762535.1 Campylobacter sp. BCW_6889
AAGCTCTAAATAATCATCAGGATCTAAAAACATCAAATACTCACTATTTGAATGTTTAACACCATTATTTCTGGCTGCAAAGGTGCCTAGGTTTGTTTTATTATGGATTATTTTTATTCTTGTATCTTTTTTGGCATATTCTTTAGCTATTTCTATACTTTTGTCATTTCCACAATCATCCACAACGATTATTTCTATATCTTTAAAGGTTTGATTTATGCAACTTTCCAAAGCTCTTGCTATATATTTTTCTACATTATAGGTGGGTACAATTATTGAAATTTTAGACATTATTTTTCTTAAAAAGTTTTTTAGGATGGCGCAAATAAAATATTGCTTTATTTTTTATATTAGCTAAAAGAAGAAATTTATCATGATATTTATCATAAAAATTAAAATTATAATTTAATTTAAGACATAAAGTAAAAATATTGTGCTTTTGAAGCAAAAATCCATAAACACCATGCTGATAAAAATGATTTTTATTTAAATCATATGTTTTCCACATTTCGGAAAATAAGTGTAAACAAGGTCTACCTGCATCAAAAACTTGTCCCTTGTCTATAAAATTTTTAACTTTATACCACGGAATTTGACAAGTTTGTTTATAATCCCATTTATATTTACCTAAATTCCATTTTTCAACCTGTTCTGCTAAAAACCAAGGACCTATTACTCCCCAAGGAATAATTTTTTTATTATCTATAATCTTTTTTGCTTCTTGTATAAGATTTTTCCCAAAATCCGAATTTTTAGGAAATTTTAAAAATGATGTTGTAATTCTTGGTTTAGTTTCATCTTTGTCAATCTCCTGAGTAAAAATATATTCTTGACTTAAGTCCATATGATTTAAACAAACCATATCTAAATCTACCCAAAGAGCATCTCTTTGATATAAAAGATTAAACCTAAAATAATCCGAAAAAGCAGCCACTCCAGCTCCTCTATCATCACTAAAATATTCTTCAAAAGGCACAATCTCATTTGCATCTTTAAGCATAAAATTATCAAACAACTCTTGGAATTTTAAAAAGATTTTATCTTCTAAATTATAAGTATACAAATGGAATTTATATCCATGATCAAGCCAAGATTTAATCGTAAGAATTTCCATCAAACCTATACCCTTATAGCCTTTAGGAGTATACCAAAAACTTGAAATTTCAGTCATTATTAGCCTTCTAGTGTTAAAAAATACGAAAATTTAATTATATAAAATCTAATCTTAAATTCTATTTTTTAAATCCATCTCTTCTTTCTTTAAAACCTCAAGCAACTTTTGATGAAAGGTATCATTTTTAAAGTCTAAAGAAAGCTTTTTTATCAGCTCATTACTTTTCTTTTTATCATAATAATTTTGATTTAAAATTTCTTTATTTTTGTTTTCATATCTTCCATTTGGATTAAATTCATAATGATAAATACAAGTTTTAAAAACGGCTATTTTCTCACAAAACATAAAATAAACATAACAAAAAAGCACATCTTCACCATAACTCAAACGCTCATCTATTTTAATTTTTTCAAAACTTTTTAAGATGATATCTCTTCTAAAGCACTTCGCCCAAACCGACCAGCAAAAATGCCTTTGTTTGTTTAAAAATTCTAAAATTTCCTTTTGATTAAAAACTTCATCTTGTTTAAAACGATAAAATTGCTTGGTTTTTACCCTATGCACAAAGGCATCAAAACAAAGTAAATTAAAACCTTTTTTCATCTCTTTAAACGCTATTTCACAAGCATTAAGCGTCAAAAAATCATCACTATCTAAAAACATTATAAAATCAGAACTAGAATGCAAAACCCCCAAATTTCTACTTGCAAAAGTGCCTAAATTTTCTTCATTTTGAAAGATTTTTATTCTTGGATCTTTTTTTGCAAATTCTAAAACAATATTTAAACTATTATCTTTACTTTTATCATCGATGATCAAAATTTCAATATCTTTTAAAGTCTGATTTATGCAACTTTGCAAAGCTCTTGAGATAAAATCACAAGAATTAAAAAGCGGGATTATGATCGAAAGTTGTGGCATATTTTTCCTAAATTTTGTTAAAATAATAAAAACAATTCTATCAAAGTTTAGGAAATTTATGAAAATTTTTATACACCTTCCCACTTGGCTAGGCGATGCAGTGATGGCTTCGCCTGCTTTATACACCATAAAAGAACACTTTAAAGATGCTCAATTTATCCTTTATGGCTCTTTGGTTTCCACAGCACTTTTTAAAGAATTTCCTAATTCTAAAATCATCATAGAAAATAAACAATCTCGCTATAAACAAGCTCTATCTTTACGCAAAGAACTTGGTAAAATCGATCTTAGCTTTGCTTTTAGATCTGCGTTTTCTTCTAAGATTATCTTACATATTCTTAAAACAAAACAAAGATATTTTTTTGACAAAAACAAGCACAAAGAAGAACATCAAGTTTTAAAATACCTTTATTTTATAGAAAACTCACTTAGTATAAAAGCTCATTTTAAAAACTTAAAACTTCCCTTTAAGCTAAAATTTCAAAACCCTCTTGTCTTAAAAAATGGTAAAAAAATTCTAGGACTCAACCCTGGAGCAAGCTTTGGAAGTGCAAAAAGATGGGATGCGAGTTATTTTGCTAAAGTGGCTTTAAATTTCAGCCAAAGTCATGAAATTTTAATCTTTGGCGCAGGAAAAGCCGAACAAGAACTTTGTAATGAAATTTATCAAATTTTAAAAGAACAAAACATAAAAGTAAAAAATCTTTGCAATAAAACCACCATCAAAACCCTTTGTCAAAATATCGCTTTTTGCGATCTTTTCATCACAAACGACAGTGGTCCTATGCACATAAGTGCGGTTTATAAGGTAAAAACCGTGGCTATTTTTGGTCCTACAAAATTTACCCAAACTTCACCTTGGCAAAATCAAAACGCAAAATTAGTGCATTTAGATCTAGCTTGCATGCCTTGTATGCAAAAAACCTGTCCTTTAAAACACCACAAATGCATGAAAGATTTAAAGCCTGAAGTGATTTTAAAAGCAATTCAAAATTTAATTAATATCTAATTTTTTCTTAACATAAAAAGTATAAGATAGTTTTAAAATATTTCTATAAAGTCTAAAAATTTCTCTAATAATTTTTCTGTAAAATTTAGTCTTCAAAAATAAACGTCCAGCTTGAGAAATTGAACTTTCTATTCTGCAATCATGTTTTAATAATAAAGGCTTTTTAACTATACTCAACACATTATGTCTATAAAACATATCCATATAATCATCTACAGCATAGATCCAATTTTTAGCATATTTAAGAAATTTCATTGCAGCACTTACTTGCAGTACATAACCTTGAGTTCCAGCAAGTTTTTCAAAACTTAAATAATATCCACTCTCGTTCAAAAAATACAATCTTTTATCAAATAAATAACAAAGTCTTATATATTCATATTTGCTCTTTAACAGCTCATCTATATATTCTACCCCATGATTTAAAAATTCATCACTAAATTCCACATCATCTTCTAGGATGATTATAGGCTTATCAAGCTTCACACATTCTTGCCAAAGTTTATAATGGCTAGCAAAACAAGCTTTTTCTCCATCAGAAAGCTCTCTACCTAATACCCAAGAAGCCCACCAAGGAAAATGATCTTTAAATTCCAAATGTTCTTTATTTTTAGCATCAATAGCTTTAAAGAAAATAAATTCTAATTTATTTTTTAAACTAGGATTTTTTTCAAAAAGCTTTTGAATTTGTTTTTGCATATGCTCTTTTCTATCCAAAGAACGCTCTAAATTTATGATAAAAACTTTCATTAAAAGCTCTCATCTATGATCTGACAAAGTGCGTGTATGATCAAAATGTGCATTTCTTGAATTCTAGCCGTATCATCGCTTGGCACGACAAGATTATAATCACAAAGCTTATTCATCATTCCACCACCTTTTCCGCTAAGCCCTAAACAAAGCATATTAAGTTCTTTTGCTTTTTTAAAAGCTTCTAAAACATTAGGGCTTTTTCCACTCGTTGAAATACCGATTAAAATATCATTTTCATTTCCTAAAGCTTCCACTTGTCTTGAAAAAACAAACTCAAAACCATAGTCATTTCCTATAGCACTAAGTGCTGAAGTATCGGTTGTAAGTGCTATACCTGCTAAAGCCTTGCGTTCTTTTTTATAACGCCCACTGAGTTCAGCTGCAAAATGCTGTGCATCAGCTGCACTTCCACCATTTCCACAAATCAAAATCTTGCCACCTTTTTTAAGACATTCACATAAAAGCTCACCTATTTTAGCGATTTGTCCTTTTAAAATTTCACTTTCTTGAACGATTTTTTGATGTTCTTGCCATTCTTTTTCTACTAAATTTATCATTTTTTATCCTTAATCTTTTCTATGATCTTACTTGTGCTAAATCCTTCTTCAAAGTCGATTAATTTAACTTTTGAAACAATATCCGTACCCACAACAAGCTTATCTTTATAATCAGCTCCTTTAACCAAAATATCGGGTTTTAAAAAGC
>NZ_MJWZ01000015.1:0-1850 GCF_001762535.1 Campylobacter sp. BCW_6889
CCAATATTGTTTTGATTGACACCTGAGATGATATTGCTTATATTACCTAATTCTTCAAGATTAACATTGCTTTGATCTACAGTGATGTTTTCTACTTGTACATTATTTGCACCGCTTCCACCTACAACCACAGTGTCTAATTTACCTGTATTTTTATCTGTAGAAACAACCCAATCTTTAATTCCAACACTACCACTACCATTGTTAGTTACTGTATTACCATGATCATCTTTACCTACTGAGCCTTGGTTGGAAATAACTAAATCAGCATTACCATTATTTGTAATACCTCCACCTATAGTAGCACCTTCTCCATTGGAAATTTCAAGTTTATTATCACTATTGTTAGTGATGGAACCACTTATACCTGTATTAGAATTAGAAGTGTTAGTGATGGAGTCAAGCTGACTGTTTTTATCAATTGTAATAGAACCAGTAATAGAGCCTTCTCCTTCATTAACAAGACCACCTTCTACCTTAGCTCCACCTTCTATCTTGATATCGCTACCTATAGATGCACTATCCGTATTGACTATATTTCCTTCAAGCTTAGTGTTTTCCCCACTAACTGTAATACCACCTGTTATACTTCCTGAGCCAGAATTAGAGATAGCTTGACCTGAAGAAGAAGTTACAGTAGCTCCATCTTCTACTTTTATAGAGCCTTCTATTTTTCCGCTTTCATTAGATATACCAGCGCCACTTCCACCTTCTACTCTAGATCCTTCACCGGATAAAATTATTTCTCCGCTTAAAGAAGCTGCTTTTTCTAATCTTATACCATTAACTTTACCTTGTATAATGCCACCATTTTTAAGTTCTATTTTACTAGTACTTGAACCAACATCTAAAGCAATTCCATGATTATCGCTATAAATTCCACTTACAGTTCCATCTTTTGAAGTATTTTTTCCACCATCTATGTATAAATCGCCTAGAGTTTGCCATTGATTTACCCATATTCCTGCTGTTTTACCATAAACTACACCTCCATCTTTTATGGTAAGTGTTCCAAATTTACCATAGGATACATGTATACCAGAAACAACTGAATTGATAGTTCCTGTGTTGATGATATTTTCTATGGTGCCACCGTTTTCTAATTTTATAGCGCCACCCCACCATATATCTTCAGTGCTATTTATAGTACCTTTATTTTCAAGTGTTTTTATAATGCTATTGTGTATAAAAACAGCAGAGGAACCACCATTCATAGTACCATTATTGATAAAATTTTCTATGGTTCCACCAACCATTGTTACACCTTCGCTCCCACTAATTAAACCACTATTAACAAAGCTTTGTATATTAGTATTTTTTCCTTCGAAAAGTACTCCTCGGTCGTTAGAGCCTACTATAGTCCCACTATTTTCGAATTTATCCACAGTGAGAGTTCCTGAGTTACCTCCCCAAATTCCCATGTAAATTTGACCATTGATTTGACCTGTATTTTCAAAGGTGTTAACAGTGATGGTTCCTTTAAAATTGTTATCATGTTCTACAGCTACCTTACCGTTAATAGTTCCTTTATTGGTAAGATTGGTAAGAGTGAGGATATTGCTACCACTAGCATGAGCATAGATGATTCTATCTGTATTGCCTATACTACCTAGAGTTCCATTTGATTGAATTATTATGGTATGTGGTCCCTGATCGGTAATGTTGATTGTGCTAGTTTCTGAACTACTTACAGTCGTATTAATCCTAGCTTGAGGAGCATAAACACTTGCTGATCTAGCTTTAGTATTTTTATTTGCTTCATCATAAGTTTTTATTTCAGGAGTAAGTGTAGCATTAGCACAACTCGCTAAGAAAGAAATAGTAGCTAAAGATAAAACTATCTTTTTAGA
>NZ_MJWZ01000016.1:0-2405 GCF_001762535.1 Campylobacter sp. BCW_6889
ATAAAATCAATCTGTTTAACTTCTTTATTGTTGATTGTTAAATTTTTAATAGTTTGAATTAACTCTGTTTTAGAACTTATAAACATAAAAGATTCCTTATATAAAGCATTATTATATCATTTTTTATTTGCTAATATTTTTTGTCTCTCTATTAATCTCTCCTATCCACCTAAGCACATTGCCCTTATCATCAATCTCTACTTCTAAATCTTTGTATTTGTTGTAAAATTTAGGAGCTAAGATTTCATTAATTAGGATTTTTATAACTTTAAAAACTTCTTGTAATTCTTATTGCATCTTTTTAACTTTTTACATATTCTAGGTATTTGTTGTTGCTTGTTGCCTTTGTTGTGTCTATTTTTCACATAATTTCAGACGATATTCTTGTATAATCTGCTTGTTTTTAGAAATATATAAAAAATTATTAAAAATATTGTATTCATAAATACCATTTTTAAAAACATATCCTTTAAAATTCATATTTACATCACTAATAGACTTACCGTTTAGGACAATATATTTTCCATTATTTTTATTGACACCCACATATACAACTTTATCACAAGTTATATTACCCTCTGGACATAGATTTAAAATTTTTATCCAAAACTTTTCATTTTCATAGGTACATTGCTCTAGTGGAGTAAAATCCTCTTGCGCTAATAAATAAGTACTAAAAAATAAAAACAATAATATATTTTTAAAAATTACCATTTTTCATAACCTCCTTGAATGTAAAGCTTATATTCAGCATTTCTCCTATTAATTAGTCCTTGCATTACTTTATTTTGACTTTTGTTCCACGCCATCCAAGCTTCCTTTAATGTTTTGCAGCCTGTTTTCTCTCCATTGATGATTTTAACAACAGAAGAATTTTTAAAATTATCAATCCCTATATTAAAACATAATATAACCAAGGCATCAAATTCGTTCTGTGCTAAGGAAGAGTTTATTGAATTTTTTACAGCATTTTCAAAGGGCAACAAATCGCTTTTAAACAATTTATCCGCTTCTTGTAAAGTAATACCATTTTTATACAAATCCCATTCATTTTGCCCTATAAGATGTCCATATCCAATAGTTGCACCTTTAACATATGAAGTAATTTCTTTTCCATTTTGATCATTATAAGGTTTGAGTCTTAGCTTCTCTATATTTTTTAAAAGATTTTGACCATCATTGCTTAGATGAGTGATTTTTTCTTGAGTATTGTTTTCACTAACCCCATTTACCACCACAAATTTACAAACATAAAGCTCTTGTTTTCTATCTTCATCTTCTAAGATTTCATCTAGTCCTTGTGCGATTTGAAGTTTTAAATTTTGCATTTTTGCAGGAGCTAAAAAACTAAAATGATATTCGTTTAATTCTTTATTATCTTCTAAAGCATTTTTGATGATTTTATCATACTCATGTAGCTGTGTAAAATACCCTACTCCTAAATCTTTGTTTTCAAATTCCTTATAAGCACTTTTATAAACTTTAGCAATGTTTTTTGAGATAATAAAATAAAGTTTGATTAAATTAGTATCAAAGCTAAGATTTAATTCTTTAAATTCATAATCTTTACTAAAGTCTTGTTTGAATTGATTAAGAATATTTATATCCTCTATATCTTTTAAATCTTTTAAATCTATATTAAATTCATTTAAAGCCTTATTTTGTTCTTTTTTTTCATTATTGATTAAAAGATTATAGATAGGTAAATTATCTTTTTGAAATCTATCACTTTTATAATGAAGTCTTATTATAGGTTCTTTTAACTCTATTTGATTTTTACTTTGTTCTCCTAAGCCCTCTTTAGGATTAAAGCTGTGATCAAATTTAAACTTAGTAGGAGTAAAGCTTACTTTTAAAGGAAAACCTTTATCACTAATACAAGCTGATATGAGTTCTTGTAAGATTACATATTCATTATTGACTTTCTTTTGAGATAAGGATCCTTTTACATTAACAACTTTAGTACAAGGAACACTTACACCTGCTATAGTATTAGGACAAGCTACTATACTAGAGTTTAATAAATCACTTTCTAGCATAATAGGCACACCATCATCTTTAAAAGTTTTTCCTTTGTTTGATTTAAGTATGACTTTACCTCCATGGATACATTCTAGGTTTTGATTTTCTAAAAGAGCATGAAGTTTAGCTATAGCTTGTTTTTTATCTACTTGTGTGGTTTTTTGTTCTTTTAAAGTGTTTGAAATTAAGTCTTTATACTCTAAGCTTTGTTTGCTTAAACATTCTAATTTGATATTTAAAGAATTTTCTATAATAGAATAATTAAGCAAGCAAAGTTCATCATTTTTATAAAAGATACTAAGTCTTCCTAAACCACTGCTTTCATCTTTAGGAGAAAAATAATAACTAGGTGTATCTTGTTTTATAGTATTATCTTGATCTAA
>NZ_MJWZ01000017.1:0-3548 GCF_001762535.1 Campylobacter sp. BCW_6889
ATATCAACAACATCAACATCGATTCAAAACCCTATCTATTAAAAGCTTTATATTTTTGTGAAGATTATGTTTTATATGATAAAGATAAGCAAGCTTTATTTGATGAAAACACAATAAAAGAATTAGAATTTAACTCTAGTTTTTATACTATCTTTATCTCTCATAAAAACAAACTAAATGATACTTATTTAAAAGCAAGAAAAGAACTTTATAAAAGTATTGATGAATTTAAAAGACTTGGTTTTAAAGATTTAGAAAATGCTTATCAAACTTATATGAGCTCTTTTATTATCAATGAAGAATTAAATAACAAAGATAAAACAATCAATAAAAATGAAAACAAAGAAATAAATAAAAATTCAAATCAAGAAAACAATATAAAAGAAAATACAAGCAGTATAATAAAAAATACAAATTTTAACAATGAAACTTCTTTAAAAACGAAACAAAGCAATACCATTATAGATGATATAAAAGAAGATTTTAAGATTGTATCTAATAATGCTATAATAAATAATACTAACTTTAAAGGTAAAAAAATTGCTTAAAATATCAAAAAGAATTTCTATTATAGTTTTTATTGTATTAGTTTTTATCATAATTGCTAGCAATGCTTATAACTTTATCCAAGAAGCTTTACAATTTAAAGAAGCTAATGAAAATAAAGCAAGAGAAAATCTTAGTGCTTTAATCAAATGGAGTGAAAACGAAGGCAAGGAAGAATTAGAATATGCTAAGAATTTAAGCAAAGAAAACTATAATCAAGAAAAAGTTACACAAATGATTATTAAAAATCTTAAGATGATACAAACAAGTATTGAAGATATGAAAACTTTAACCTCTTGCTATCCTACAGAAGAAGATGTTGAGCTTATGAGACAAGCTGGACATGTTGCAACAAATTCAAATACTGATATTATACTTTATCTTTTATATAATGAAAGAAATATCACAAATCATAAAACTTATTTTTTATTTGACAAGGAAAGATTTAAAGTTTTTGAAGATTTTTTATTTTTTCTAAATACTCGTTTAGAAGAGGATTTTTTACAAAAAGATATTCATAAGTTTGATAGCTTTGATGTAGTTAGAATCGGAATGTATATTAACGACCTAATTGGCTATAATAGTGGATTTACTAGTATGTATTTGAGTGAATTTTTACAAGATTATATTTGTGATTTAAATACCCCTAAAACTATGACAATTTTAAATGGTATGAGTCAAATTAACACTACTACTGACAAAGTTTTATTGTTTTTTAATAAAGAATTAAAAATACACACTGATAGTTATTTAAAAATGCAATTAGAAAAAGCGATCTATAATTTTAAGAAACTCAAACTCGGTCAAAAACAAATCAATCAGCTCAATACCCTACAATCTAAACTAAAAGAATGCACAAATGAATGAGATAGAACTTAACACTCAAAATAAAACCTTAAACGAAACAGAAAAAAGCACAAAAACTATTTTTAAAATATCAAGGAATATAAATGAAAAAACCTTTTTATAAACTTAAAAGATTTTATATACCTTGTGGTTTACTTATAGCTTTTGTTATCTTTATAAGCTTAGCTTATCGCCCTTTAGAGCTTATCTTTTGGGATAAGTATTATTATGAAAAAGAAAATCAAATTAGAAAAGAGACATCTAAATTATTCTGGAGCAACGAAGAAGAATTTAAAAAAGTTTTTGTAGAACAAAACTTAAATCAAGAATTAAAACTTAATCAAAAAGAATTATTAAATTATATGCATAATTTTAAAAAAGATTTTAAATTTATGCAAATTTTAGGTTTAGACAATGCTTATTTGGTAGCTCTTAGAAATAAAGTAAGTATATTTGGAAGAAAAAGTGAAACTAATCTTAATTATTTTTATCTTGCTTCTAATAGCACTACCAATTTAAACGAAATGAATAATTTTATAAGCATTATGGATAGATATATCATTTTTATTAACAAAATAGATGCATTGCCTGACACTTATGCACTTATGAAAATAGCCTTTAATGCTGATTATTTTCTTTTTAATTTAATCCCATTTGCTTCAAGCCTAGATAAAAACTTTATGTGTTCTATACCTCAAAAAGAACAGTTATTAGAAAATATGATTAATTCTTATAAAAAAATGAATTTATTATATAAAACAAAACTAAAAACCGAAATTCAAGAAATGATATACCCAACAATATATGAAGCAAAAAGATATAATTATTTCATAAATATTGCTAAAGGAAGATTAAATGCATGCGGAAAATAATTTAAGTCCTGAAGATAGACAAGGTATAGAAAATGCTGTGCTTGCTAAAAAAGATATAATACCGGATTGGATAGCAAATTTTAATAGACAAGATATAGAAGATTTACAGAAAAAAATAGAAAATGCGAGTGAAGATGTTGGGAGATTTTCTAATATAATCAATTCCTACTCCAAGCAATATCCTACTTTAGAACCAATAGCAAGAAAAATAAGAATAATAACCAAACCAACAGAAAACACTTTAAAAATTATGGATTATTCTTTAGAATATGTCCTTAATGGCGAAAGGTCGGTAGTTATTAAAGCTATAGCTGAAGGGGTTGAAACTATTGTTTATACAGTTGGTATTTCTGCGACTGCAATTGCAGCTGGAATTGTGAGTTTGGTTGGTATATTATGTCCAGATTCAGCACCTTTGGTAGCATTTGGTGCCTTTGTAATATTCACTCAAGGAGAGGAGCTGAGTTACTATATATCACAAAAAGCTAAAGAAATAATAATAAATTTTTTAAATCCAAAAATACAATATTTTCCACAAACTATCCATCTGGGCAATGGACAATATTATAAAAATGATAAAAATATAGATGAAATATTCAACAATATATACGAAGTTCTTGGTTTCTCCCTCTTCACTCCACGCCCCTACCCTAGCTATTCAAAACAATACAAACTTGCTCTAGCAAAGAAAAAAGAACTTATAACTAAAACAAGTATAGCTTCTACAACTTACAATTTTATAGATGAAGAATATTTAAAAAACATACAAGATTTAAAAGAACAAGAAAAAATCATTGAACAAGAAGAACAAAAATATCAATTTGATTTAAAACTTTATACAGAAGACAATAAAATAAAAAATGAAATTTTTAATTCTTTATTTAAATCTTTAAATGAAAAGCTAAGCTTTCAATTAAAACAAGAAAGAAATACTTTTTTAAATTCCAATCAAAGCTTAAGTATTGTTGCTAATAAACAATACCTACTAAAGACTTTAAACTTGCAAGATATCAACAACATCAACATCGATTCAAAACCCTATCTATTAAAAGCTTTATATTTTTGTGAAGATTATGTTTTATATGATAAAGATAAGCAAGCTTTATTTGATGAAAACACAATAAAAGAATTAGAATTTAACTCTAGTTTTTATACTATCTTTATCTCTCATAAAAACAAACTAAATGATACTTATTTAAAAGCAAGAAAAGAACTTTATAAAAGTATTGATGAATTTAAAAGACTTGGTTTTAAAGATTTAGAAAATGCTTATCAAACTTATAT
>NZ_MJWZ01000018.1:0-17609 GCF_001762535.1 Campylobacter sp. BCW_6889
GTAGATGCCAAAGGCGGCTACCTTTGGCATTAATCATAACCTAGAAAGGCGGTGATTAAATTGTCCAATAAAATTATAGTAATAATTATACTACTTTGTATAATTATAGTCAAGTGTTATTAACACTTGATTTCCCCTTTTTTTAAGGGGAGCTATAATTTTCCCTTTGGCTTACCAAACAAACTTTTAACTAAGCTTCTCTCCTTTCTAATAATTTATTTTCTTTTTTAATTTGTAGGTTTTTTTGTTGCATTCTCGATATTGTTTTGAATCTTTTCTTGTATTTTCACGGAATCAGCTTGTATTTTTCCTGTGTCAAAACTTCCTACAATATCAGCAATGAATTCACTTAAATCAATTTCGCTAAAATCTAATTTTTGAAATTCTTCAGGAGTGAAGCCTTTACATTGCGGACCTTCCGCACTGCCCCACCCTTTTCCAAGCTGAGGGCGTCCTTGTTCATTGAAAATTCTTCCTAATTTAGAATTGAAGCAACAAAAACTTTTCTTTTTTTCAACGCAAATTTTAGTAAAACCTAAACTAACCTTTTTAGAACAATAAGTTCCTACTTCATGACATTTTCCTGCATCGTTTAATTTAGCAAGCTTTTTCTCATCTTCTTTACAAGCTACAAGTCCTAAAAACACATTATCCTTATCACAACATCCACCACCAAGCAAACCGCCAAACATATCCCAATTTTTACAACGATTATCTTGTCCATTAAAAATAATGATTTGTCCTGAACAAGTACCATCATCATTCCAACCATTATTGTTTGCATCATTAACACCAACAGGAGTATCAGTATTTTCTACATCGCTTACTCCTTTAAAACAAGGAAAAGGAGAGCATTGATATTTGTTGTCTGTTAGCACACACTCTCTACTACTATTGAAAGGACAAGTTCTTGTTACACCTAAGCAGTTTTTAGCAGGAGCAATAGAAGAATTGCAGCTATCGCCTATACCATCTCCATTTGTATCAATCAAATCATCTACACTTTGTGGTGAACACACTCCACCTTGCTCTTTAGGCTGATAACCTGCAGGACAAGTATATTTATAAGCACTAAAAGGAATTGTTTCGCTTTCTTCTGTACAATTTAAATTTCTTCCAAAATTACTACAACTTATATCTTTTCCTGTTGCTTCATAAGTGAGCTGCCAGCCACCGCTTCCTACTGTGGCAAAAAATGCTACAGACTTATTAATACCTGTGTGCAAATATTGTTTTAATTCTATGTTTAAGTTTTTTCCGCTAAATTTTGAAAGCTCGCCATAGTTATCATTGTTTGGGCGATAAGGAATGTAATCTAGTGCATCTTTAGTATTATTTGGTTTATTCCCAACAACAGCAACTGTAGAATTTGGAGCAAAAGGAACTACCCAATCATCAGCTCCTGCATAAATAAGTTTAAAACTATCAATTGCATCAATATCAGTAATATAGATATCATTTGTCACGACTTGCCACGCATTATAGCCTATACTTTTGGAAAAAGTGAGTCTTACTTTTGTTTTACCTGTTTTTAAAACGCCACCTTCTATTTTTTCACTACTACCATCTACTGCATCATCTGAATTAACACATTGTGTTAATTGTGCAGGACAAAAGTATTTTTGCTGAGAGTTTTGTAAACAAGCTATGGATTGTCCTTGTCCATTTGCAGGTTTGAAGTTTGGATCATCACTAAAATTTGTATTGCATTGCATAGCATCTGTTGCAGTGTGTCCATTATCACCACCATCGCTACCACCACCTGCACAATCAGGTATTTTGTCAAACTCTAAAAGAGCGTAATTTCTCACAGGATTATTTGTATCCCCAAAATGATTGCCTTGATCACTCCATTGCCCACTAGGACTAGCCATAGCAACCCAATGCTCCCCTAAAGGAGATACTCTCTCTTTTCCATCCACGATATCATATTTTTTTAGTAAATTATCAGGCTGTGTTTGTGCCCAATTTTTATAAGTTAATGGATTACCTTTGACTGTTTTAAAACGACTGTCATCATAAATACAACCTGAACTACCTTCAACACAATAATTACTTGTATAACTTGGATCATACACGCCTATCCAAGCATACTGCCCTCCTCTAAACAAAGAACTTAAGAAATCATTTTCAGCTTTAGAATCAGGAATTGCTAAATAGCCGCCGCTGTCTTCTGCTAGTTTTTTTGCATCTTCAAAAGTCATTTTTTGAACGGTAGCAGTATAATAGTGTCCATTAAATTGTTTAAAATCATTATAATCTGTACATTGAATAGCAGCTTGAGAAAAGCTAAGACTCGCCGAAAGGAGTATAGCAAGTCTTAATGTCTTAGGAGTAACTTGTTCAACCGATGTATTTTTACTAAAAAATCTTAACAAATTGTAATTTTTCATATCATTTTTCCCTTAAAAACTGATAAAACACTTGTTTTATCTGATTCAATAAGAAAATCTAGCGTAAATTTTCCTTCTTCTTTTTTTTTCAATTCTATAGATTCGAATGCGGATTCATTTTTTAGTAAATTATTTGTATTACATTTTATTATCATCTCTTTGAAGCTTCTTGTGGTGAATCCAAATATTTTGTTTATAGAACTTGCAAAAATCAAATTACCAACATCCGTAATATTATATTTTCGAGAATCAAATAAACCTTTATCATGTAAAAAAACACAGATTACAATACTCTTAGTTTTATACAATGAAAGCAATTTTTCATATTCAAAATCACAATATTCAACATTTTTATCTTTCGCAAACCAATAATCTAATATTAAGTCACTAGATTGATTTGAAACAAAGACAATTTTAGTATTTTCATCTTTAGCTCTTATATACTGATATAAAAAATTTATAATATAACTATAGCCTGCACCACTTGCACTAAATATACAAGTATTATTATTTAAATCAATATCACATAAATCTTTTTCATTGAATGAAAATTTTGGCTGTTTAATTCCATTTTTATTAATTTCAATATCACAATTAAATGTTTTCATCATTTCCCTTTTTACTATTTTGTGTTATAATATTTTTATCCATGAGGTAGATGGACAACAAAGGTTTTACAGAGCCTTGTAGGTGTGATAAAAGCTCGATTCTTAAAAAGGGTCGAGCTTTTTTTTTGGCTATTAAGTTGGGTATGTGGGAGGAAATCACACCTAAAAAGGAGTCCACAATGGATTTGCTAAATACATTCATTGCGGTTACCGCAGTGTTAATCACACTTTTTAGAGAAGAGATAAGAAAAATATTCTTTAAATCTAAAAAGTAGCTAACCGCCTTCTGTAAAGCCCTACTCCAAAGACTTACCACCTTTGGAGTAGTTTTTATTTTGAACATGCCATATCCTTACTTGCTTCATCAAGCGCTGATAATTGTGCTAAAGCTTCACCCATATCGTTGATTTTTCCACAATCATGCTTTAAAGTTTCATTTTTTCCATTAACAGGGCATTTAGTCCAATTGTTAGTGCATTCTCTTATCTCACTTTGATATACTGTAGTATTGTTTGTTGAGTTTTCTCTATTAGTTCCATCGTTGAAAGCTGAAGTATCTTCTTTGGCTACAGTCACTTCACAAAACTTAGCATTTACATCAGGAGTAGCTTGCATATCACCTGCAACATTTTTTCCACTCGTAGTATCTATGTAAGAAAAATCTATTTTTGAATTGCCTTTTGAATATTTAGTACTTTGATCAATCGATACTGAACTATTTGAAACCTTATTATTGAAGTTTTCATCTTTAGGTACTGTATTATCCGTTCCTTTGTGGAAAACAGAATAAACACTGTTTTCATTGTTTGATTGTGAAGCCGCTAATTCTTGTCCTAAACCTTCTAAATTGCTCGATGAATCAACATTAACTGCTTGTCCATAATTATCACATACAGAATAGTCCTGTCCTCTATAACTTAAGGCGCTGCCTACTTTAGTAGCCTTAGAAAGAACAAGTTGAGTTTTTGCAGATAATGCTGAGTAGATAGGACCTGCAATATCAGAAAGAATTTTATCTCTATTTTTTGCCGCTACAGAGCCACAAGAACTATTGATACAGTAGCATCCATTTAAATTATCAATTGTAGTTTTAACAAGATTAATATTATCGCCATAGCTATACTGAAAATACTCACAATTATTCCATGAGTTTTTATCACACTTAACAACGCCATTGGTGCATATTCCGCTAACATTATCAAAATTCCAAATCTTATCTACTTTACCATCAACATTTTTATCAAATTTAATTTTAATATTGATATCACTTGTGCCTGTGTAATCTATATTCAAAAATTCTCCACTCTTAGATTCATCGCAAGCCATTTGCACATTAGCTTTTTGCTTTCCATCAACTGTTCTAATTTCACCTCCATTTGTGAGTGAATTAATAGCCGTATCAGCATTTGACTTGAAATAATTATTTAGCTGTGAACCAAAATTATTACCCTCAGCAGCAGCATCATTTGCAGCCTGTAAAAAGCTACAAGTTGCAAGAGCTAAAAAAAGATATTTTTTCATGCTTTCTCCTATCTACCTGTTCCGTAATTGAATATATCGCTAACTCCATAGAAATTCGAAATGATTTTTCTAATTGAATCAACTTGCTGATTATCTCTAATAATAGCTTGTGCATTTTCACTAAGTAGAGTTCTTGTAGTTTCTTGCACTTTAGCAACAGCTGCATTGAATTTAGCAAGATCATCTTTATGGTCGCTTGAGAATTTAGGGTCTAAACCTTGTACGGTATTGATATTTGTTATAAACTCATTAAAAAGCTCATTAACAAAAGCATCTACCATTAAAAGTGCCACAAATTCATAAACAGCATCTCCATTAAGCCCTGTTGAAGCTTCAATATTTAAAATATCGGCAACAGGTAAAGGCGCAGCGTTAATTAAGTTTTTATCCGCATCATCTAAAGAAGTTTTTGCTTTGATTTTTGCAACAATAGCTTTAAATTTTTCAATTAATAAAGAACGAATATCTTTATCTATAGTTACTTTTGTTTCTTTTCCTATAGGTTCTTGATACAAACCATTTTCATCTTTGTTAATCGTATATGCTGTAAATTCAAGCGTTATAGATTTATTTTCACCATTTTTGTTCCATAGCGCTTCAAGGAATTTGTCTGTATTTAAAGTAGGACCTATTAACATTACCTTTTCAGGATCACTCATTTCTTTGCTAGTAACGGAAGTGCTTTTTTCAGTATAAGCTACCAAATCACCAAAAACGCCCCTTAAAATATCTTCATATTGATCTTCTCCAAAAGCTTCGGCAAAGAAACTTGCTTTGCCTTTTTCAATTACTTTTTGAATAATTGAACCTTGTTTTAGAATTTTAGCCGCATTTGTTTCACCGCTTTCATCAGGAGTTGTTCCATTTACAAAAGCATTTGCTTCTTTAGCAAAATTTTGTACCGTTTGAGCTGTTCCTTCCATACCTTTAGCAAAAGAAGTTAACCAGCTATCGTTTTGCCCACTTTCCGTATTAGAACTGAGCATTTTTCCAAATTTATTAGTCCAATTTGTTGTCATTTGGCAAGTATCGAAGTTCATACTATTAATAGCATTTGCTATTTTTTCAAGCTCATCCATAATGGTTTGACAATCTTTACAAAGTGTAGAAAGTGCCATTTGAAAAGCATAGGCAGGTGCAGCTGAAGCAATCTTTTTGAGCTTTTCAACCAAATACTCAAAATTAAGATAAGAAAATCCACCAAAGATCATATCAATACCGCTACACCCCACATTAAAACTTGGCGCAGTTACTGAAAAAGGGCGTATAGTTTCACCACCACCCCATCTAATTCTTGAACTGCCACCACTAATAAAACCTGAAACCTGAGATTTATAATAACCTGAATTTTCAGAAGTGATAGAACTGCCTAAATTATTTTGAATAAAGCTTGACAAATTTGCATTCAAAGCACTTGGTAACAAAAATGCACATGCAATAGCAGAAATTACCACCCTCTTTTTTAAAATGCCCATATAGAAACTCCTTTAATATCTTTTCTATCTACAAAACCCCAATACCTACTGTCAAAACTTCTAGGATGTGTTCCCATTACAAAAAACTTATCTTTTGGTATGACTCCGTTAAATATAAATTGTTCTACTTTATTTCCATCCTTATCTGTTTTTTGAGCAATGCCCAAAAAAACATTGTCACAATAATATTTCAAACCTTTTACACTTAATGTTTGTCCTTCTTCACATCTTACATATTTTCCAAAGTTAGAATCCTTATCAAAATATCTTGTTTGCACAGGTAAAGAAAAATAAATTAAAGAATCTTTTAAATCTCCTTGAAACTTTTTTTGATATATGAAAACATCTTTATCGATGCTTTTGGTATGAATTACGCCTATTCCATAAAATTGAGATAGAGCTGAAACAACTATATTTCCGATAATAAAAGCAATTAGAACAAATAAAGCTTTATTAATAAGCGTTCTAATTTGATTTTTACTTAGCTTCATTGCTTTTTGTCTTAGTATTGGCAAGTAAATCAATGGCTTCTCCTAAAGGTATTCCTTGATCGGTTAATTCTTTGATTTTAGCTTTATCTGTTGCATCGGTAGTAGTAAGATAGTAAAAATACTTATCCACTACTAAACGATAAGGTAGTTTAACATCATCAGGAGTCATCAAAAAGAGTTCTGAATATTCTCCTTTTATAGTCCTAATCGAGCGCAAAATTTCTTTATCAGTTTCACTTAGGGAAAACACTTCTGATTTAATTAACATATTAACAGAAGTTTCAGTTTGTTTCATAAAAATCTTATAGGCTGAGTTATTTACAATAACTGTTCCTGCACGACTTAATCCTCCATCTTTAGCATTATAGATATCATCAAAACCTTGAGTTGCAATAATTGCAGAAGCGCCATATTTTCTAGCACGGCGATAAGCTTGTTCGATGAAGTCATCCATTTTTGGATTTTTTCCTAAGAAACGGTGTGCCTCATCAATGATGATTTGAATTCTTGATTTTCTATCTGTACTCATATACATAAGCTGATTAATATGATAGATTAAAAGCATGATAAGCGGATCTTTTAAATCATCATACCCTTCAAGCCCTTTAAATTCAGTTACAATAAATTCTTTTTCTATATTAAACTCACAAGGACCATTAAAATATTTACCGTAAATTCCTTCTTTACAGAAAGGGCGTAATTGATCTGCAAAATCTCTAAAGCGTTGATCATCTACTTTGGCAAGTTCATCTCTAATATCTGTAACTTCCATAGTATTGCCTTTTGATAAAAAAAGCTCCTCCATAATTGCTTGTGTTTTAGCTTTAATAAGTCTTTCATCTTCTAAGGCTCTATCTTGATTTTTAGAACTTCCCAACATATAAATCAACCTTGATAGATATTCCAAATCCTCTGCGAAAGAATCTCTATCATTATTTTTTAGGCCGCTAAAAGGGTTAAAGCTGATAGGTTTTGAAGGATCAAGCGCAAGATATTGCCCTCCTACCGCATCACAAATATTAATAAAAGAGTTATCCTGATCGATAATGAAAATTCTATCATTTCTAGCATAAGAATTAAAAGCAAGCATATTTAGAAATACCGATTTTCCAGCGCCTGAAGTAGCAACCAAATAAGCATTATAATTTGAACTTGAAACAAACAAATCAAGTCCTGCAATTTGCGCTCTTCTTGAAAATAAAATCAAATTTGGAATATTGAGTTTAAAATCTGCTTCTAAAGGAATGAATTGTGAAATTTGATCAGGAAACATAGAGCGATATTTTACAGTAATATCAAACATATATTCTTTATTAATCCCCATAGGTAAAGAAGCAATAAGATTAAGTTGATGAATTCCTAAAGCTTCATCAAGCACAATAGCTTTACCACCCCCTTTATTCCAATAAGAAATAATAGTGCTTGCATTTAAAGAAGCTTCATTATAATTATCACCACTAACTATAACATTCAAATCAAAAGCATAAAGCTTTTCTTTTTGATTATCTATTCTTTCAAGTATAGAAACGCTTTCTTTTCTTGCTGCTGCAAACTGTCTAAAAATATTTTCACTCCATTTTTGTGTCAAAAGCATAGAATGATTACCTTTTACTCGTGCGGTTTTTTTCTTAGATAAAGCACAAACAGAAGCAGTAATTAAAAAAGTATCTTTGAATTGATTATTATCCAAAGCCCTACTAATATAATCACCTAATTTTTCCCCAAAATCACCAATATGTGCTTCTTGCGGAAATGATTGTGGTGTTAAACTAATAAAACTTCTACCATCTATTTTTAATTCATCATCTTTAATTAAAATCTCTGTTGTAGGCATAATAACTTGTCTATTAAGATAGCAAGTCCTATCATAATTTGGAATATTATTAATATCATGATTACCATTAAAAAGCTCGTAAAGCATAGGTTTTAAAACCTCAGGCTCAGCTACAACAGGTGAAAAATTATTTGAAGTAAGAATATTTTTCAAAATATGTTTATAAGAAATTACATCTTCTTCGCTATTAGATTTTATAGAAACTAAAAGATAGTAATTTTTTAATCTTGTAGTCATAGAACTTGAAATACTTTCTTTGGTTTTGGAATAATAAAACTTTTCCATATTTTTAATTGCCTTAAGTAAAAGCTCATTATTTTCTCTATCAGCTCTTTCTAGGTGCATGTATTTCCAGTACTCAACTATATCTTTGATATTTTTACTTCCAAAAAGTGTAAATTGTATAAACATATTTTCAGGCAATTTGCCTAGCATTTCTTCAACAGCAACAGCAGTAGATTCACCCATTCTAATTCTTGGAGAACACAAAAAAACTGTTCCAAAAGAATTATCATTATTAATATAATATTCTTTTTGAGAATCGTAGCTCATATAAGGTAAAAAGTCTGAAAATTTATATCTTTGCATGCAAGCGTTCCACACATTGGTCTGCAAAGAAGTAATCTTCTTTACAGACTGATTGATACCTAATTTTTCGTTAATAAAATCACTTAAACTCATTTTGTACCTACATCATTCATATCAAAAATTCTTTCACTTGGGTCCTGTTTGCTTCTTGGGTCGCTAAGAACAAACTCGCCTTCTTTGATTTTTAGCCAACTTTCACTATAGCCGTGATAAATGCCATCATCACTTACATAAGGAAAAACAACCATTTGTGCAAATAAAGGTTGTCTAAACAAAGGCATATTATTTGGCAACTTCACCATGTTTTCTTTTACTGCACTTTGTTGATTGCTTTGTGCAAAAGAAGGTGAATTCTTAAGCAATCCACGAATAAGCTCATCTTCATCTTGTTTGTCTAAATCCGTATATTTCATACCATCATCAACAAGTAATTTTAATTGAGCATCAACACTTGGTTCTTTAGTGACTTGTTGTTTGCTTGCACACGCTGTAAAAAGTAGCGTTGCGCATAAAATTAATATAGATTTTTTATTCATTTTTTGCTCCTAAATGAAACAGCACTTGCATCGATATACATCCAATCTTCGATCTTATACCATGCGTTGCCATTTTGTTCTGTAACGCCTTTAATGATAATTCTTTTGCCTTTAGCTACATTGCCTACTACCCTAGATGAGATTGAAGGTTTAGAATAGTATTTTGCATCTTTAATGGCTTGCCCTAAAACTATTTTTCTACCTTTTTTAAACTCATCTTTTACTCTTGATAAAAATACAAAAGCGTTTTGATCTAAAGGCTTAGGATTTATAACCGAAGCGTTTTGCTCAGGTCTTGAAATGCCTAATTTTTCCTCTAAAACTGCTACTCTTTTTTCAAGTTCTTGATTTTCTCTATAAAGTTTTAAAACAGCTTTTTTCAATAACAAGTTATTATCATATTCGCTTGTTTGAGCTTCTTTAGCACTTAGGTTTGTTAAAGAAAAAGCCAAAGCTAAACTTACTAAACTAATCTTTTGTAACGATGCTTTTATGCACATAAGTTCCATCCTTTAATTTAATCCATCCGCCTTGCTCATACAAAGCTTCTAATTCTTCGCCTTGGTTAGCCACCCTTAAAACAAGAGCTTTACAAGAAGGCATTTCTCTAATATTTGCGTGATAAACACAAACTTTAACCTTGCCATTAATTTGAGTGATTTTTGAATCCGAACTTGCAGAACAATCTATAGCAGGCTCATTAGCAACTTGTGAATTTTTATCAATTCCATTTGTATTTGTATTTGCAGTTGAAAGATTTTGTTCAGCATTAGATTTCGTAGAATTTATATCTAAAGTATTGACTGAGCTTGCATTATCTTCTTTATTTGTAAGATTTGCATCTTTTATTCCACTTTCGTTATTGTCATAGATTTTAATGCCATCATGAAGTTTATTAATATTGGTTTCTTTATTGGCATTATTTTTTATCTTGCTATCATTTTTAGATGCAGACTTATTAGAATGTTTTAAATGAGTATTTTTACCATTTTTTGCATTCTTATTTGTTTGCGAATTTGCTTTTTCAGTTTGATTTTTCAAGTCTTTTCGAATTGCCTTACTTTCTTTATCATTTTCACTGATTAAAGCGACATCAGCTTTATTGCTTGCTTCTTCTTCGCTTAAGTAGTATCTAAAAATAGTAGGCGTTTCATTTTGAATTTTACGAATTTCTACAGATTCAACCATTTCTTGAAGCTTTAAGGTTCTAAAACTATCTCTTGCTTCTTGTTCGGCTTTAGTTTTTGTTTCAGCTTTTACCTCAGGATGCTTTTGTTCATATTCTCTATCTGTTTTTTTTCTAAGCTCATCCATATCAGAACTAAGATCATACACTTCAGTCACTGAACCACACATTCCGTTATCTTTTCCTTTTTCGCAAGAAAAGTTTTCTTTATAAGGCAACATAGAGCAAGCTCCTAAAAAGATAGAAGCAGCTAAAGATAATGTAATTGCACCGTTTTTAATCATTGCTTATCCTTATCTAAATAAGAATTGATTTTTTGCATATTTGCGCCATCAATTACATCAATGATTTTCTTCTCTTTTTTATCCACTACTAAAAGTTTTGGAGTACCCATAATATTTAGCTTTTCACCTAATTCTCTCATTTTTTTAAGAGTTTGTTCTGCTTGTGGAGTAATTTTTACTTCTAAATCTTTTTGAGTTTCTCTGAGTTTAATTAGAGCTTCTTTAAAATTAGGCGCAGATAAAATTTCTTTACTCCATTGTTCAGCATGAGGGTGAATACTTAAAGGAAAGAAATTTACATAAACACTGACATCTTTTTTGATAAAAAGCTCTTCTACTCTTGCACAAAACGGACATTCAGGATCGGTAAAAAGAACAAATTCATACTTTTTAGAACCCTTTCCAAAATCTACTTTTTTAGCATATTGTGTGACTTCTTTTAAATTTAAGTCTTTAGCTTGTTTAGCACTAACTTCGCTTTGCCAAGCATCTCTATCATTAGCTGTTAAGCTTACACCTGTATTTGTATAAAGTTCTCCGATAAATATTACCCTTTTAAAAGGATTAACATATAAGATATTTCCATTATCCAAATAAGCCTTGTAAAATCCATCAATTTGACTTCTTTCTACTTTAGCTATTTTTGTTGAAGGAATAACACCTTTAACCAATGATTCTTCTTGTTGCTCAATAAGAGTTTGAGCATGAAGTAAGCTTGCTAAAGCTAAAGAGCTTAAAATTATTTTAGAAAAGATTTTCATGTATTTTTCTCCTTATTTTTTATTGTTATTTTTCTTTGCGCTATCTTGTTGTTGTTCTTCTAAAGTTTTTAACTCCAAAGTAGCTGTGGTAATAATGTTAATTTCTCTACCTGCTGCAATCTCGATTACAGGGGAGACTTGATCTGCCATTTTTAGATAAAAATCTGCAAGTTTTTCAGCACTTTTTGAAAGTCCTTTAAACGCTCCTGCTTGCAAAGTGGCTTTAGCACTCATATCACTATTTGTTGTTGTAGTTCCGCCAAAACCATTTTGAGTTACGATTTGATTTTGATTAGCAAAACCTTCTCCTACGCCTTGTAAAAAACCTGCAATTAAAGTCCTAGCAAGCAAAGCTCCTTGCTTGGTAACTACCTCACCACGCAAGCCTAATTTACCATCTTCACCAGTTGCAGCACCCTTCATTGCCATGTCAATTTTTTGTCCTTTGTTAGTAACACAAGAAATATTATTAACTCTAATATATGCTCTTTCACTTGTTAAATCCCCATATCCTTCGCCCATTAAAAAACATTCATTAATATCATAACCCCATCGATTTGGTAAAATGGAAAGATCAGTAACTTTCATGAGTACAGGCAATGGCTCAGTTTTTGCTTGAGTCATCGTAGGGGCATCCATACCTGAGAGTAAAACAGCTTTTACAATCGAGCCTGTAGGAATGACATGCCTAGTCGACTTTTTTTCTACTTTTTCCTTTTCTTCAGGTTTAGCAATGTTTGTAAAAGAAAGAGAATCTTGAATCGGTGTATATCTTGTTTGTGTAACCTCATTTAATTCTGGAACATCACCAAAATGTGTTAAGCCATAATCACTTGGCTTTTGTGTATTTGTTGCATTTTTATTTGGTTGAGGAAAATTCTTATATAAATCTTCTTCTTTATTATTTGGAGTGTCTTCTAAAACAGTTGCAGGAGCGCTTTCCATAGCTTTTTTCTGCGCTTCTTGTATATTTTTTAAATTTAATTCATAATTTCTTTTATTTGCATCATTTTCTTTTTTCATATCGGTGACAATTTTTTTAAGATCACTTACTTGTTTTGAAAGTTCTTTATTACGAGTATCTAAGCTATCCACTCTTTTTTTAGCTAAAGTAAGATCATCACTTGCTTCACCTACCCACCTTGTTTTAGCCATAGGATCATCTTGAACAAGATTAAAATTGCCTACTTTTTCTTTAGATTCTTTTTTATCGCCACCGCCTACTAAAAAAAGTAAAGCTCCTGCAATCACAAAAATACCTGTAAAAATTAAAACCTTGTTTTTATTTTGAGTTTTCTGTGCATCGATAGGACTTTTATCATTGCTAAAAAACTTTATAAAAGGATTTTTCATTTTGACATCCCCCCATCAAATACACCGCCATTTGTATTTCTTCCGCCTTTAGTAATGATTATAATTTGTGCTTTAGAATAAGGCAATAAATGATTTACTTCATTGTTGTAATAAATACTTATAGCCTTTGGAGCTTCTTTTGCAATAGAAATATAATCTTTAGGATTTAGTCTTATTGCCTTATCAGTTTTGTTTTCAACTTCAAGTAAAGTTGCTTTATAAAGCAGACCATCATAATTAGTTAGCTCTCTTGTGGTTAAGGTTTTGTCGCTTGAAACAACTTTATTAATCTTTTTAACCTTATATCCTTGTGGAACCCCACCTTTTAAAATACTCTCAGTTATTTTTGCCATAGTGGACATATAAGGGTCATCACTTTCATATTTTAAAATTTCGTCTTTTTGTGCGCTAAAATCATTAATAATTACAGTTTCAGCATCCATATTTTTAGGATTTAATGCAAAAGAATAGGTTCTATTTGCAGTCACAAAAAAAACTTCAGAACCTTTTGCTTTATCATAAACAATTTCAGGTTCACCCACAGGCTCATATCTATCTTTTCCTACACTTCTAACTTGTTCTTTTTGGATAGGTAGGAATTTAATGAAAGCTTGATTTCCTGAGATCTTGATATCTATACCTTTTTCTTTAGAGTATGCTACATCTAAAATTTGAGTAGGTAGTACAATTCGATTAACACTGCTATTTGAAACATTAATATTGATAATATCGCTTGAAGGATTATCAATAACATTAATAGCAAATAAGCTAGTGCTTAAAGTCAAAGCCGATAATATTACTTTTTTCAATTTTTCTCCTTGTTATTCTTTTCTTCTTCTATAGAAAGATCATTGAGAATAAATCTTCCTTGTTCGATAATATAATTAATTTTCAAAACACTTTGAGATGAGCGAACCACCTTATCGGATATAATATCTTTAACCACTCCAAATACTTTAATTTGTCCTTTTGTATCCGCATTAATAGCAGAAACAAAGAAAGTGCGACTAATTGCGTTATCAATAATATAATTCATTTGCTCCAAAAGTTTTGTTTTTACTTCTTGATAAAATTTTGGATCTACAAGTATAAGCAAGTTGTCGATATTATTTCTCGCATTTTCTTTGGTAATATTTAAAAGGTTAAAAGATATGAATTGTCCCATTTCATGTAAATATCCTTTTGAAACCTGATTTCCTGCAATCCAAAATTCCTGATTAACAATTTTTGGCGGCATAAATACAACTTTTTGTGAGTCTGTTCTTGCAAGAATTACCCAAATAAGCACTAAAATAACAAAGGATAAAATAAGCGTTACAATACGGAAGGTAATATTTTCAAATATATATTTATCCATCTGATTTTTATATTTATCAAATAACATCTTTTAAGCTCCTAAAAAATATCTCATGTACGAAGGAGGTAAAGTTTTAGGTTGTCTTAAACCTAGCATATAAATGATATGAAAGAAAAAACCTTTTACTCTTGACTTTTTTAACTTCTCATAATATTTTGCAGCTACAACCCCAAAAGTAATAACTATTCCAAAGGCAACAATACCTTTAGCAAACATAATTGCAATAGCTATAAATATGCTAAATATAGCTAAAGTATCAACTTCCCAATTACCAAACATAGGTTTTGTATCTATAAATTTATTTATTTCAACATAACCATTTTCAGTTTTTGCCAAAATTAACTCCTTTTTTACATTTATTGAAATTTCATTAAAAAATCTCAAGAAAAATAAAAAAGGGTTTTTACACCCTTTTTATTAAAATGTAGCAGAATTGATAGTTTCAATGATAGTACTTCCCTGAGTAACAAGTACTGCAAAACCTAGCATTAAGAAAAATTGCAAAATTGAACCTGCAAAAGCTCTCCAAACGCCAACACAAAAAAGTAGCAAGGCTATAATTCTTGAAACATAAGTATCATTTAACCAACCACTTACAATATCCCAAAGCCCTTTTGCACCAATACTGTCAGTATTTCCTGCAAAAGCATTTGTAATGAAAAACCCTAGAAGTAAAGCTAGGAGAAAAAAATTCTTTTTCATAAAAACCTCACAATTTGGACTTGTGTAGCTCTTAGCCCAGATTGGAGCTTCTTTTATATACTTAAAACAGGATATATTTTTATATAATATATCTTATTTTAAACTTAAATAACTAAACTTATTACATTAAAAAAAGTTTAATTATAATTATGTATATTAAAAAAAGTTATGTTATTATAAGTATTTTTAATTTATTTAAAGCTTAAAAAACATTGTTATTTATTTTTTTTTAAAAAATATTATATATAATAAAATTATAAAAAAAAATTTAATTTTAAAATAACGATGGATAATTTAGAAAATAAAATAGAACATTTAGAACTCGGATACAAAAAACAAAATAGCACTTGTAGTATTCAAGAAATAAGACTACCTGTGTTTGCACCTATTAAAAGGTATACTCCATCATCAGCTATTTATAAAGATTTTCTAAAAAATAAAAGAACTCGCACTATTAATACACAGTGGGGGAATGTCACTATAAGAGGCTCTTTGCTCACACAAATTCATAAGGATATACTCGATCTTATTATTTTAAATAATACAAAAATTCAAATATTAAAAGATCAAAGAATTAGCGTTGATTTTTGTATTAGCAATGTGCTTAAAAGCTATGGTGATGCAGGCTTTAATTATAAATGGTTTAAAAATATTTTAGAAGATATAATGGGAGCTGTAATTAAAATTAAATTAGAAAACCAAACCGAATTTTATTTTCATATTATTTCCGCCATGGGATATAATGAAAAGGGTGATTTTGGAGGTATTATTTTAAGCAAAGAGTACTTAGACTTCTACCAAAAAACTATTGCTATAAATTACAATAAAGAAATACAATCTATTGTTTTAATTGAAAATTCTTTAATAAAATCCATTATCCGTTTTTTTCTAAGTCATAATCAAATCAACATAACTCTTGAAAATCTTTTAATTGCTTTAGGGCTAGAAATCAATACAAAAGATCGTTATTTTAGAAAAATAAAACAAGAAATTAAGGCAAGTAAAAATATTTTTTCTAATTTTAAAATTGAATTTAATGAAAACAAAAATACCTTTGAATATAAAGGAAATAATAGTGTCAATTTCTTGTTCACAAACTAAAAATTCTCTCACTGAAGAGCAACAAGCTGTGGTTGATTTTAATATTGATGATATATTAATAGTAAATGCTTACGCAGGCACAGGAAAAACCTCTACTCTAGTGCAATTTTGTGAAGCAAGAAAAGATTTTAAAATTTTATATCTATCTTATAACTCTTCCATGCGAAAAGAAGCTGAGGCTAAATTCAAACACTTAAAAAATGTAGAAGTTAAAACCATGCACTCTCTTGCATATGTAGAGTTAGAAGTTCAAAAAAAATATAAAGATAGATTAGGAAGCTTAAGAGCTATAGATTTATTTGATTTTATAGGAGATTTAAAAGAAGATGTTAGAAGTTTTTATGCAACTGCTATTTTAAAAGCTGTTCGATATTTTTGCAACAGCAATCTTGAGCCAAAAGAATTTTTAAAAGAAATAACAAAAGAGCCTTCTAAATATGAAATTAGTCCGAAAATGGATTTATCATATATTTCAAAAAAAATAGAAAAATTGTGGAATGATTTGCAAAGTCAAGATTGCGCTCTTGTCTATGAACACGATTTTTATTTAAAATCCTATCAACTTTCAAGGCCAAAATTAGAATATGATTTTATATTAGTAGATGAAGCACAGGATATCAACGCTTGTGTTATTGATATTGTGCTTAACCAAAAGCAAGCTAAAAAAGTTTTTATAGGAGATACATTTCAAAGCATTTATAAATTCAGAGGTGCTGTAAATTCCTTAGAAGTATTAGCATCTATGCCAAAATCTCATATTTTATATCTAACTCAAAGCTTTAGATGCCCACAAAGCATAGCTACTATTGCCAATTCTTATTTGGGAATTTTAAATGCCCCAAGAGATTTTAAAGGAACGCTAAAACCAAGAAAGGGAAATGATGAAAATGAAGCAAAAGCTATAATATGTAGAACTAATGCTAAACTATTTGATATAGCAGTAGAAAATTTGAATAAAAAATTATTTTTTGTGGGAGGGGTGAATAGTTATAGTTTTGATGAGTTATTAGACATACAAAATCTTCTTTTTAAAAAACACAAATATATCAAAAATCAGTTTATTGCAAAATTTGCCGACTTAAAAGAACTTCTTGAATATATCAACGAAACTAAAGAGGTTGACTTAAAACAAAAAATATTTGTTCTTTTTAAATATGTGCATAGCGATATTATAAAGCTTATTAAAGATATTGAAAAAAGTTGTGTTAAAAAACAAGAACAAGCTGATTTGATATTAAGTACAGGACACAAGAGCAAAGGTTTAGAGTGGAATAATGTTGAAATTATTGATGATTTTTTAAACATCAAGCAAGAACTTGAAGAAAGAGAACAAATTACCATAGCAAAAGAAGAATTAAATCTTTTGTATGTGGCAGTTACAAGAGCTAAAAATTCTTTAAACATTAACAAAGATTATTT